>DAOUPA010000223.1 GCA_030626405.1 Planctomicrobium sp. | reverse complement strand
GCTTCGCACCGATTGCCAGAAATCCGGTTGCGACCAGTTGCCGGTTCCGTTGTTCTGCCGATGTTGCCGGGAGCAAGTCGCCAGCGATTTGCTCGGTAATGAATCTGTCGTACGGGACGTCTCGATTGACGGCGTTGATGACATAGTCGCGATACCTCCAGGCGTGTGGGAAAGTCGCGTTCCGCCCGAGACCATCATCACCATTCGACTCGCCATAGCGTGCGACATCAAGCCAATGGCGCGCCCAGCGTTCGCCGAACTCTGGACGCGATAACAAGTCGTCGACGAGCCGCTCTGTCGCTTTCACGCTGTTAAGACGATGCTCGGCAACGAACGCTTCAACTTGTTGCACTGTCGGAGGCAGACCGATTAGGTCGTAGAATAGACGCCGAATCAGAGTTCTTGCGTCGGCATCTGTTGTTGGAAGAAGTTCGGTAGTTTCGATTTGAGCCAGCACGAAAGAGTCGAGGGGATCTCTCACCCATGCTTTGTTCTTCACTATGGGCAGCGACGGATTTATTCTGGAAGCGAACGACCACAAGCTTTCCGGAGTGAATTCTTTCTTCTCGAACTCTGACAAGACTTTCGTACGAGGGTCCGGGGCGCCGCGTTTGACCCATTCGATGAAGTGGTTCACGACCGCTTCAGGCAACGGTTTCTCCGGTGGCATTTCGACATCTTCAAAACGGAGAGCCTGAATGATCAAGCTTTCCTCCGGCTTCCCAGCGATCAGGGAGGGCCCAGACTCGCCTCCTTTGAGCATTTCCTCACGGCTGTCCAGCAGCAGCTTCCCGCCAATTTCCTTTGAATCCGCGGAATGACACTCGTAGCAGTGTTCAACGAGAACCGGTCGTATTTTGGTTTCGAAGAATGCCTGATCCTCAGCTGAAATTGTTTCGCTGTAAACAATGCTGTCACCAAGACTTGCCAAAGCAACCAAGGCGACGATCATCCACCAACAAGTGAGAAGCGTTTTATTCATAAGGTGGAAAGTAGGCAGGAAAAAAAGGCGGGACAGAGCTTGCATCAATTGTCGTAGATTCGTTGGGAGAGGGCAACGTCTTCAGTGACTGTTGACTAAAGAAATCAGGGAAATTGCGATCATTGAGAATTGTAAGTAAGTGCTATAGTTTGCGTTGACATTCTCGAACAAACGAGTGATTATCCAAGAACGATGTCACTGGTTCAGGCCCGTACCAGTGATGTTTAGAGCCTCCCAGGTCTGGCCCGTCCTGGTGAGGCTCGTTTTATTTACGTCAAGATTGTTTGATGTCGTTAAGACTCTTCGAGTGTGAAATTCCGCCACTCAATCTTCAATGTGTCTCTTACTCAGTTGTTGCCGAACATCCATGAGCGCGAAGCCGAGCAGGTTGAATCCGCGCCATTGACTCGGGTCCTCCGCTTGCTCGTTGTTTCTGCCCATGCCGATTCCCCAGATTCGGTCTCGTGGTGCAGCTTCGACGAGAACCTTCGAGCCTGTCTTCACGAGCAGTCCTCCGAATTCTTCGTTCTGCGAGAATTTTGCGAAGTTGCCAGCGACAACGATTCGAAAGCGATGGCTGTTCCAGATCTTGTCATCAAAGCCAGAAACTTGCCGGCCCAGTTTCTTTACCTCACCTGGACTCTTGGAGAGAAGGATTTGTTCAAGGGTCGATGAATCTCCAAAGAGCCTGGCTTTCTCTGCCATCATGTAATGTTCGGTCGTCGCATACTTGACACCATCAACATTGAACGCAGCAGGAAACCAGTTACTCAAACAACTTTGATCGGCTTGCCCAGGAACTTTCGGAGTGTGCCCCCAGAAGAAAACATACTTCGGTCGAACACCTTGTTGAATCAGATCAATCAGGTCCGTAACTGACCGTGCGCCTTGAGCGTTCTTTTTCATGTTGGCTTGAGTTGTTAGATTGTCGTTGAAGCTTTATTCGGTCACGTCTTTGTTCTCGATGGGTTTGCCACAAAAGATGATGATGTAGATCAGGTAGATAACAGGCACGGCTAGAATTGCGTAAATCAACCATTGATCGCTTTTCATGCCATCACCTCGATACATCATGAATGAAAGCGAAGATGCACAGGCAATTAGAATGACTCCCAGGATTTTTATTGGAGTACCTCGAACGGATTTTTCTTTGTTGATGCTGATTTCGTTTTTGAATAGACAGACAAGACCTGCCAGCAACATGAGTATCTGCAACATTTTATTCAGCTCTGTTTTTTAATCTGATACTGCGGACGCTCCTTTTATACTCAAACCATCCCGTCGCTCACCTTCAAGAACTCTTCCACGCGAGAGTCAATGATATCGATGCTTTTGTGCCAGAAGTCTGGTTTTGTTAAATCGTAGCCGAGGGTCGATTGGACGGCTTCTTCGGCGTTCATGCAGCCGGTGGCGATGAGGAGTTCTCGGTACTTCGTTGGGAAGTCGTCGCCGAATTCTTCTGCTGTGGAATAGACACCGAGCGAAAGCAGATAGCCGAACGTGTAGGGGAAGTTGTAGAAGGGCCAGCCGGTGATGTAGAAGTGCAGCTTCGAAATCCAGAAGGCGTTCGACCAGTCTTCGAACGCATCGCAGTAGGCTTCTTTCTGGGCGTCGAACATAATCTCGGTGAGGCGGTCGGAAGTCAGTTCGCTTTCGGCACGTTCGACGTGGAATTGATTCTCGAAGATGAATCGGGCGTGGATGTTCATCATGAACGCGACGGAATCGCTGAGCATGTTGTTCAGGATGCCGAGCTTCTTCGCATCAGAGTCTGCTTCGGCGAGGCGTTTGTCGCCAAGGATTGCTTCGGCAAAAGTTGAGGCGGTCTCCGCAAGATTCATCGGGTAATCCTGCAGCAAAAACGGTTGCTCGCGGAGGACGTGCGAGTGATACGCATGTCCCAACTCGTGAGCCAGCGTCGACATATCGTCCGCACTGTTCTTGTACGTCATGAAGATCCGCGACTGCTTTTTCGTCGGCAGACCTGTGCAGAATCCGCCTTGTCGTTTGCCTGCACGGTCTTCGACTTCAACCCAGCCTTCGTTGAGAGCCTTCTCCGCGAAGTTCCCCAAGTGATCGCTGAAACCGTGGAAGGTTTTGATGACAGTATTGCACGCGTCATCATATCCCAGCGAATCTCCTCCTCCTTGGGATGCCTGCGGGATTGGTGCGAGTTGATCGTACCAGGCCATTTTCTCAATGCCGAGCAATTGCGCCTTGCGTTCGAAGTACCGCAGCAGCGTTCCTTTTCGTTCAGTGATGACAGCCCACATCGTGTCGAGCGTCTCTCGCTTCATGCGGTTGAAACGGAGCGGCACGCTGAGGTGGTCTTCAACACCAAGGCGGCGATATTTCGTCAGTCGGGTTCCAGCAATGTGATTGAGAGCATCGGCGCAATCATCGGCGTGCGTGTTCCATGCTTTTTCGATCGCATAGAAATTATTCTGACGCACCGCGCGGTCCGGCAAATCGACACGCACCTGTCCCGGCGATTTCTTGACGATTTCGCCCTTCTCCATTAACTCGACACGCAGCGCACCGGAGAGCCGATCATACATCCGTCCCCAGGCATGAATGCCATCAACACTCAATTCGGCGGAGAGCATTTCGAGTTCTTTTGAAAGCCGCAATTGCGCGTTCGAGCGACACTCTTCTAAGAAGAACTTCACTTTGGCAAGTCGCTCGTCCGCTTGAGCGAACGCTTCCAGCTGATCATCAGAAAGATCCCGATACGCCGATTCGACATTCGTGAAGACCTGATTTGAGAGCGGTCCCAATGCACCCAACGCAGCTTCCATTTGCTGGAAGAGTTTGTTCTCCGCATCGGCAGCAGCGTGACATCCAATGAACGCGCCGAGATCTGAAGAGCGTGCAAAGATGTCTGCGATCCGGTCGAGGAAGTCCGCCCAGGCCTTTGCTCCTGCAGGATCAACCGCTGGTAGCGATTCTGAATCTTCCGCGAGTTGCGTCAGGTCCGCCTTGTAGGCATCAAAGAGACTTTTGAATTCCTCTTTTTCGGGGTGCGGGTAGAGTGAGTCCAGGTCCCAGGTCAACGCAAATTGTGCAGCAGTACTCATCGTTCGTCTTCAATCCGTTATAAGAGAATGTTTCGTGCCCGCGGACAAGGCTGTCGTTTTTCACAGTCTTCCCCCACGAGGCTGAATGTGACATTGTTATTCAATAGCGGAACAGTATTTTCAACACTGTACCGACCGACACACCGGTGAGGCAACATCTCGGTTTATCTGTCTTTGGAAAACGTTGAGATTGCCATCTCCCAGAGAGCGACTGCACTGCTCGGTTTGCTGGAAGCTGCGGAATCTCCGACGTCAACAGCTTCCGTCGCGTTCGTCATACCAGCCCGACGGAGTTCCGTTTTCCGATGAGGACTCTGGTCCCGACAACGCTAGACTACTCGTCGGGATGCGGCACTTCGTTGTTCTTAGCGGCGTGCCACATGTGTAGCTCTCCGTATTTCATAGAATTGACAGCAACGAAGGCTAAAGTGCTTCCGTCACCGGAAAAAGTGAGGTCTCGTACCTCTTGGGATCCCGTTTTATAATTGAGCAACAATTGCCGAGTCGGAAGGTTCCACAATTTTAGCACGCCGTCTCTGCCACCACTGGCGAGTGTTCGACCATCAGGATAAACTGCTAATGAGTCGACTCCTGATCTGTGTGCCTCGATTTCCCAGACTGGCGTCTGTGTACGAGTGTCCCACGCTTTGATTTGTTTGTCTTCGCCTCCAGAGATGAACGCCTTGCCATCTGGCGTTAACACCAATATGTCGATTCGTCCTATGTGAGCATCGATATCACCGATTTGTGATCGTGTCGCGACATCCCATACTTTCACATCGCCATTGGCACACCCGGCAATCAACGTTGTCTCATCTAGAGAAAAAATGAGTGAAGTGACATGAATCCCTTCGACGAGCGTCTCCAAAGGCTGGCTATTCAATGGGTCCAGAAGCCGGATTCCTCCCATACCGCCCTCGGCGAGAAACTTACCACTTGACGAGTAAGCGATACAGGAATCGTTTTGCGTGAAGTCGTCATGCGAGATGAGTTTTTTTGTCGCCAAGTCAATAAATCCTGTCTTCTCTGCGAATGCGATGGCGAGTTTTCGTCCGCCGGGCGACAACTGCATGGATACTGGGAAACCATGTTCCCACTCAACACGAAAAGACTCGCGATCAGAGTCTGTAGCCCATTCTCTCAGTGAGAGTTTGCGGTCTGGAGCACACATGGCAAGAGTCTGACTCTCCCTGTCAACGGTGAACGCGAGTACGTTCTTGTCAGCCGTAGGAAGACTCCAGAGTCGCACAATGCCATCAGCGCATGCGGTTGCGAGAGTCGTGCCATCGCCAGAGAAGGCGATGCCTGAGACTTTACGGTTGTGGTCGAAAAGCGAGATTTGCTCTCGCGTTTTTAAACTGACAACTTGTACTGTGCCATCACGACAGGCAACCGCCAGTCGTGTGTCGTCTGGCGAAAAGGCCACCGAATTGCCAACTGTCCCTTCGAGCATCTCCGACCTTTGGCGTCCGGTATGGACATCCCAGATCCGTACCGGCGTTTTGGCACCTGCCGTAACGACAAGATCGCCACTGTGTGAAAAATTGACGCAAAAGAGACGACTATTCTCGTCCACTTGACTGAATCGTTTGGTGTGTGAATCGGTGTCCCAAATGATGAGTCGAAAGTCATCACCAACACTGGCCAGTGTCTTTCCGTCAGGAGAATATGCCAGACCCTGAACCCACTTCGTGTGCTCCCGGAGAATTTTTCGAGTTTCCTGTGTCTGCAGGTCAAAGACTCGAATCGTGTGGTCACAGCCACCAGAGACAACAGTCTTGCCATCTGGTGAGATCGCAACTCCGTATACGCGACCTTCATTTCCGGTCAGCGTTGCTACCGATTCCCGAGATGCAACATCCCAAACCCGTACCGTGCGATCATCGCTTCCCGACACCAACTTTGTTCCATCTTTGGAAAAACTGATACCGTTTACTTCGTCCGTGTGGCCTCGGAGTGTTCCGACAAGCGACTTCGTCTTGACGTTCCACAGGTTGACGGTTCCATCTGCGCTCGATGATGCCAGCGTTTCACCATCAGGAGAGAAATCGAGATGGTAGACGGCACCTTGATGCCCCCTGAGTTCGACAATGCAGTCTTGATGGTACAGTTTCCATAAATAATACCAAACAAATCCGCGTTGATCCTGTTCAGCTTCAGTCGGAATATATTTTCGTAACAAGCGTTTCGCTCGTTCTAAGTCGCGGTCGCTCCAAGCCTGATGTGAATTTTGCAAGTCGGCAACGTATTGAAGTTCGATGAAACTTCGTTCTATGCTTCGCCGTTCCTCGTCTTGACCAGGCGCGATTGCTCCGTACTCATCGGGAGTTTGAGGGACATTGTGTGGTTGGGTGCGCGTGACAATGAATGCTATCGACAACGATAAAAGCACAGCCACGAAACCAAGCGCACTGACCAACCTGTTTCGTTGGACCCACCGAATTCCATGCCCTAATCGAGTTGGCTGTTTAGCTTGAACAGGTTCATTTTGGAGAAATCGCTGTAAATCGGCAGCAAGCTCCTGTGCGGATTGGTATCGATCTCGCGGAGCTTTCGACATCGCTTTTAAGATGATGGACTCTAAGTCGTTCGGGAATTTCGGCACAACACTACGAGGACGAATCGGCTCTCGTTCTTGAATGTCGTTTAAAAGTGTGATTGGCTTGTCACCGGGGAAAGCAGGAGCGAGAGTGGCGAGTTCATAGAGTGTGACACCAAGTGAATAGACGTCTGTGCGAGCGTCGATCTTGGAGCTGCCACGTGCCTGTTCCGGGCTCGAATAACGCAACGTTCCCAAAGCTCTTCCGGTTGCAGTCAAGTCACTGGAGTCTCCGAGAATGGCCAGACCGAAGTCGGCGATGTAAACGTTTTCTTCTTTGTCCATCATCAAGTTGGACGGTTTGATGTCGCGGTGAATGATCTGGCTTTCGTGAGCATATTGAAGTGCCTCGGCCACTTGTTGACCAATCCGAGCAACTTCACGAAAGTAGCTGGCAGTCGAAGGCGAAAAATGGCTCGTCTCCGACCCGGGATGAGTCGCTACTTTTGTTCCTCGCCGCTTTGGGCCATCAGCTTCCTGCAATTCCGGAGTCGTCGAACCACCATCAAGATTCTCCGTCGTTACATCGATCTTAACCAGCTCCTCATGGATGCCGGTTCGACGCCTTCGAATAAACTCCGCCAGATCCTGCCCATCGATAAACTGCATTGCCAGGTAAAAGATCCCGTGATCTTCACCACGAGCATATGCTCGCACGATACGGGGATGTTCCAGCCTTGCGACCGCTTGAGTTTCTCGATCAAACCGAGCTACTTTCTCTGCATCTCGCATTGTGGCCAGTGATAAAACTTTGAGGGCCACTCGCCGACCGAGCGAAATTTCGATCGCTTCAAACACGAGCCCCATCCCACCATGTCCGACTTCACGAAGAATTTGATAACCACCTAACTGAGAGTATTTCCGTTCTGGTTCACTGGATGAAGACGGATCGGAATTCTTTCGTTCAGGTTGCCCTGCCTCGGCCAACATTCGCATCGTTGGCAACAAGTCTTCAAGATAGCCCCCAGGAAATGAATCGTCTTCTGTCGGCGTCTTCCCTTCTAGCAAATCATCAATGACGTGATCGAGTTGCTGGAATTTGTCCGATAAGTCTGAATCGTCAGAAGAGTCGGTCATGGCGTTTCACGTGACGGATGTGGGTGAGGGGAACTGTCGAAAGGTGTGTCTTTGACCACCTTCTTCTGCAGTCTGTGTCGAGAATAAAACAACCACCTGAATTTTCCTGCTGTCGCGGCCTAGCAACTTGAGTCTTCTGCCAACAACTCTTTCAACTTCGATAAACTCCGGTACAACAAGCCTGCCACTGCTCCATCAGTTCGTCCAATCAATTCGGCTATCTCTTGCGTGCTGAGGCCATCGAAAAAACGCAATTGAATCACTTGCTGATTCACCTCTGGCATCTGCTCGATAGCAGCATGGATTGTGGAAGAACGCTCATTTCGTGAAAACACTTCACTGGGAGAACTGTGGTCCGTGGCGAGTTGATGAGGCGTCGAGTGTTCCGAGCGTTCATCTACGAAACGAACTTCCCTGTGACTGTTTCGTTTCAGGCTTAGCGATTTCCGCATAGCATCGGTGACATTGCAAAGCAATATTTTCCGAAGCCAATGTCGGTAATGACGAGGATCGACTGGAGCTTTTCCCTGAGTGCTCTCATGATGAGCTTCAAGCAGCGTTTGCTGAACAATGTCGGAGTGATCACGCTGCAACCCATCTCCCATTCGGTTTTTCAAGATCGAATGCAAGTACGGGCTGAACGATTGCAACGAGCCACCCTCGTTTTTAGCCACACCATCATCTATCATCAATCCGGCCCTGCAGGTTGCACCCCGATTTCTCTTGATCAACTTGATCAATTTGGATACTCGCCATCAATCGCACTCCAACTGCTGGCAACCTCATAGTATTTCAAGGCGAGGAATCCGCTGCCAAATTGTTGCTGGGGCAGGGAATCCTCAGGAATAACCACTCCGGCTGTAGTGTTACGACTCTGTCGACATACGTCAAATTCGACTTCGGAAAGACTCGTTGATGGAAGTTTATGCGATGTGTAACATAAGTGTGCAATATGACTTAGGGGAATTGAGGCAGGGTGTGTTTGCAGTCAGAGGTATTGGTCACTCAAGTCCAATCGTAATTTTCCAGAAAAAATAGCGCGCGCCTTTGAGGTTGTTGACGAACAGTGAGGGTAGTGCGGGCGTGCGCTAGTCTGCGGGAAGAACAGTCGAACCGATCATCTTCTCCTATAAATCAACGATTTATGGAGAAGATGTTTGGCTCACTGTAGAGTACCGTTTCATTGACGAGAATCATTCGTTCAGCTCTTCTCCACCACCTTCGGAACGTCACCCTACAGTAGTAACGGATGGTCGGATCGAACAGACGCGCAGCTCATTTGTCAGCGCGAATAGGTGCAAGTGCGAAGAGCGATCGTTGGCAGCTTAATCAAAAGTGCACACAATTCTATCCAAATTGCGGACTTAAGCGATGCTGGCATGCCACACATCCTGATTCGAAGGAGTGCGTAAATGGGGCTGGCGGGACTCGAACCCACAACCAACGGATTGTGAGTCCAGAGGGGACCCCTCACCTTGGTGTCGATTACACCTGTTTTTTTCCTGATTAGGTAGGTGTTTTTCAAGCGGAAACGCCAAATGGGGCAGGGGACCAAAAACTCTCATCGCACGCAATCGTGTCTTATCGTGTCCTACCAAACTGGCAAGGCGCTGGCAAACCGAAAGTAACCCGTGGCAACCAAAGCATCAAAGAAGAAAACCGAACAGGCCAAGCAGGACATTCTGCAGGCGATCAACATTCCAAGCCGAGTACGTTGAAATCGGCCTTCGAATTCTGGGCGGCGCTTGTGTAAGGGATTCCCGTTGGATCCAAGCCTATCTGAGAAAGCACCCCGGTGTTCGTCTGAAGGATCTTAAGCGATGCGGGTGCCAGCCACGCCCGGTGTCCGAAGGACTCCTTAACACCGACTTATTGCATCGCCTGACTGCAACGCATTTTTTTGTATCCAGGCACACTGATTATTTCAGATATCCGATACTCCATGTTTTTGGTGCATCTCTCATTTTTCTTAATTGCCCTGCTTGCGACAACCTTGCTCGTGGAGCGATACAATCTCACTTGAGAAAATGGGATCACTGTAGTCATATTGTACCTGATGTGATTTCATCGAAAAAACAAACGTTGGACTGGAGGTAATGCGATGGACATCTTCAGGGGAGTCTTGATTTTTGCGATGTTGATTTACAAGTTTTTACTTGTTCTGGAAAGTCTACCGAGCCATTGGAAAACCGAATGACCACGATTAAAATCGATTCAGGACATCATGCGCAAGGACGTTGGCGTCTCGATGGCGACGCTCAGCGGATTGGGCAGATGGTTTGGATGCTGTTCCTTAAAATCTTTGACGACCGCGAAGCCGAAGCGGAACTGATGGAGGACGCTTATGTGTCCTCCATCTCCGAAGGACAAGGAAACGACTCGTGCCAGAATCGGTTCAAACTCAAGGGCTCCCATGGCAATTCAAACTCAATGTCGACAATGCCAGAAACAGCATCGGTTTCGTGACGAGAATGCCGGGAAGAGATTCAAGTGCAAAGCCTGTGGCAGCATCAACCAGGTCAGCTCTCCCGACAAATCAGAATCAGAAGACGAGTTCTTCGATTGTTTGGATGACGCGGTAAAAATGGCATCCGAAGCAAACTCGCTGCCGGAGCGCAAGTCATCAAAAACGACACCGCAGGATTCAAAAAAACGAACGCGGAATCAGCAGTTTCCCAAAAGGCAGAGACAGCGGAAAAACAAGGTCAATCGCCCCGATGAGATCCTGGGATATTCGCTCGTCGCAGGTGCTCTGTGTGTTTTTGCACCAATCGTATTGATCCCTGCGTTTAAGATGATGGGCGACTATGAGTTGGCAACTGTTCCACGTTCCGTGTCTGATTTATTACTGTTGTTATTCGGGACAGGAGTCTTCGTCATGATCGTCTCCAGCATCATCGTCCGCAAGCAAAAGTTTTGCTGCCGCGCATGCGGGAAAGGCAAACTGTTCCCGATCGCGAGTAAAGAAGACGGCACTGAATACCATTATGATTCAGAGGGTGGT
>DAOUPA010000527.1 GCA_030626405.1 Planctomicrobium sp. | reverse complement strand
TCATGAACGGATCGATGAGCTTATCGAACAGATCAATCAACGCTACGCGGCAGAGAATCGACCATACGTGATTCAGTTAGTTGAAGGTGGATACAAAATGGCTCTGGATTCAACGCACGAGCCAGTACGACGACGGGTCTATGGCCAGGGGCCGAAAGATGTCAAACTGAACCAGGAAACACTAGAGGTCCTGGCATTTGTGGCGTACAAGCAACCCGTTAATCGCAAAGATGTCGAAGAGGCCGGCAAAAAAAATGCTGGCGGATTACTCCGCCAGCTTCTGCGCAGGCAACTGATTTCACTTGAAAGAAACGAAGACTCTGGAGGCGATTCGTATCGTACAACCAAACGATTTCTAGATCTATTCGGTCTCGCCAGCGTCGATGATCTTCCTCAGGCAGTTGACTTCGACTTGAAATGAAAACTCAACAAAAGTAGTTTTCTCTGCTTATTTGAGAGTCACTGCGGAACCGGATTAACTCTCGGATGTGGTGGCAGAAGCGACTTCTCCCTGACCAGCATTTTTAAGGATTGGCATTAGAGGCCTTTTTCCTGCACCAAGCTCCCTCAACTGTTGTGGAGTCTCGATTGAGGATGTCCTCCGTCTTGCTCTACGTCTTCGAGATCTAAATCCTTCTGGCTGTGTCGCCATTTTGACGGGCTGCTGAATGGTTTTCGTTGGAGTCGCTATCGTTGGATTCGGTTTAAATGGGGCCGGAACCGCTTCGTCTGAAGGCTTGTCAGAGAGAGTCAGCGGTCCTGGAGTGGCATTCTCTTTGATCGCTCGTGCGACCGATGGTTGCATCAACGGATGTGAATCTGGGTTCGTCTGCTCTCGGTACAGTACGAGTGCGTGAAGAGCGTGGTACAAAGGACCACAGTCAGCAGGCTCACGAGCGTTTCGAATAAGATCGTAACAGAGAGTTTGGATACCAGTTCGAATCCACCGATCTTGCAATCGGCTTTTCGGCTGAGCGACGAGAATCCACTCCAGCATATGTCCTGAGTATTTGATGCGATCGTTGAAGTCATCGCTGTAGCCGGTCGATTTGAACCAGTCTGTGGCGAATGACCCGTCTCTGTTTTGCATGCGTTGTGAAGACATCAAATATCGCTGCAGTTTCTGATCTGCTTCCAACCAGGCTCCACGTAATTGCCCATGTTTTTTCAGGTAGGCGTTGCGAGCATAAGCGAGGGCGAACATTCCATGCGTTCCACCACAAGGTGAATCGTAAGGTGAATCTTTCACCTGCATGCGAACCAGACGCTCCATGCTCCAGGGCTCATTGTTTTCGTTGAGCCATTCTTCATCTTGATCGACGTAGTGAGTCAGGAACCAGAGAGTCCAGGTGATCTCAACGTGTGAACTCACGGCCATCTTCGCATGGTCGACCATTTGCTGCATTGTCACGGTCTTTCCGTCGGCAGCTTTGAATTCATGATCGAGTGGGAGGTCGCACATCGAGAGGACGGCCAGGAATTGGTTCACGTGCCCTTCGAATTCGTATGGTGTTCCATTGTACGGATGGGCTCGTCCACCGTGCGTTGTTGCTTCAAACCAGGGAGCCCCATGGAAGCTCGCCCCGTTCGAGATCCATTCAATCGCGTTGACGGGAGTTCCACCATTATTGATGACATAGTCCTGGCGTAATGCCAGCAGTCCGTGAACAATTTGCCACGGAGTGTGAACTTTCGCATCAAGGAAGCGATTACTGGTCGTGGCAATCGCTTTCTCTACCAACTCGCCCAGTGGATCAATTGGTGCAGGTGTCGCCGTAGGGACAGTCGGTTCTGTCGATTCGGCAAATACCGATGCTGGGGCAAGAAGTATCAAGAACGCGAAAAGGCCATGATGGACTTTCGGAAGAAGTCTCCATCTGGGTTCAGCATTTGACCCTTTTGTTGACTGTAAGCATTGGTGTGTGTGTCTTAGGGATGGCATTTTTGATGAATTTCTCTTCAGCATCATGAGTCTTTAGCTCCTGGGGCAACCGTTTATTAGAGTTTAATTGGGGAACTCTGATCACTGACCCGTCCAGTGGGCGTCCAAGGTGCCATCCGTGTCCATTGTTGAGCACATTTAGCTGATCGGTTTACAAGGACAATTCAATCGATTCCGATTTTGTGCAATCGAATCTTTTTTCCGGGCTGACCGACACCGACCGCTACAGACTGCCTTAGGTAAATTTCTCGATTTCATCAGATTTCTTGATTTTGAGTCCGTAGCTGCTGACTTTTGAAAAAAGTGAGTAGAGATTCGACGAAACGTCAGCCATTCAAGGTGATATTGACGCACAATTCAGGGAGGTTTAGTGTGAATCGTCCACTTCTCAAACAAGTTTGATACGCAGTCCTGTCGTTTACTCAGTTGCGTTAATTCCTATAACACGCAAAGTTGAACATTACGTTCGGAGAGAAAGCTCATGTGCGGTATTGTTGGCTACATCGGATATCGAAATGTCTCAAACTTTCTGCTCGAAGGTTTACACCGTCTTGAATATCGGGGGTACGACAGTGCAGGCATCGCCGTTGCGAATGGTGCGGATATTACGATTCGCAAAAAGGCGGGGCGCGTTCAGGAGCTGAGTTCCCTGGTCGACGAATGTCCAGTCGAAGGGACTGTGGGGGTTGGGCACACACGCTGGGCAACGCACGGAGAACCTTCGGATGCGAACTCTCATCCTCATTCTGGAGGAAATGGAGAGATTGTTCTTGTTCACAACGGAGTGATCGAAAATTACTCCGCGCTCAGGTCCCAGCTTCAACAACTTGGCTACACTTTTCAGAGTGAAACAGATTCTGAAGTTGTCGCTCATCTTCTTGCCCACTCTCTGTTCGAGCAGGTCAAGCTTGGTTGTGAGCCGAGTGAAACGGACACATGTCTGAAAGCCGTGGAAGTCGCATTGAAGAAATTGAAGGGGGCTTATGGCATTGCGGTCCTGTTTCGAGATTGCCCTGGAGTCTTGATTGCTGCACGAAACGGAAGTCCGCTGGTTTTGGGAATTGGCGATGGGGAATACTTCATTGCCAGCGATGCGAGCCCGCTGGTTGGTTACACCGACGAAGTGGTCTATCTCGCCGACCACGAAATTGCGATTCTGACGGAAACTGGCATGGACCTGTTGCACCGAGATTCAGGTCGGCAGACTCCGTCTATTCAAGTTCTCGATCAAGTTTCGACCGATATTGAACTTGGCGATTTCGAGCACTTCATGCTCAAAGAGATACATGAGCAACCCACGACGATCGAAAATGCCATGCGCGGTCGCCTGGACTTCGATGCCGCCACAGCAATTTTTGGTGGCTTGAATATGACCTTACAACAGTTGAGGACAGTTGACCGGATTGTTCTGACTGCCTGCGGGACAAGCTGGCATGCTGCGTTGGTGGGAGAGTATCTCATCGAGGAGTTTGCAAGAATTCCTGTTGAAGTGGAATACGCGAGTGAACTTCGTTACCGAAACCCTCCGATGAGTGATCGGACAATGGTCTTTGCGATCACGCAAAGCGGAGAAACCGCTGACACACTCGCCGCACTGCGGGAATGTAAGCGGAAAGGTCACTCGACTCTGGCTCTGTGTAATGTTGTCGGTTCGACGATTGCCCGTGAAGCAGACGGAGGTGTCTATCTCCATGCCGGACCTGAGATTGGTGTCGCATCGACAAAAGCATTTACTTCTCAAGTCACAGTCTTAACGCTGCTCGCTCTTTACTTCGGTCGCATGCGGCATATGTCCTATCAGGCTGGCAGCAGTATCATTCGGAAGCTTAAAGAGATCCCGGAAAAAGTTGAACAAACTCTCAATTGTGATGCCGCTGTCAAAGAGATTGCTCAGAAGTATTACGGCATGAACAACTTTCTCTACCTCGGGCGGCTTCACAATTTTCCTGTGGCGCTGGAAGGTGCATTGAAACTGAAGGAAATCAGCTACGTTCACGCCGAAGGATACCCGGCAGCAGAAATGAAACATGGACCACTCGCGCTCATTGATGAACAGACTCCAAGCCTGTTCGTCGTCCCGAAGTGCGGGATCTATCCGAAGGTGATAAGTAATCTCGAAGAAGTGAAAGCGCGCGGTGGCCCTGTGATCGCCATTGCATGTGAAGGAGATGACAGAGTCGCTGAACTCGCCGACGATGTCATCTACGTACCGGATGTCGACGAATGTTTGCAACCATTAGTGACATCCGTCCCGCTGCAACTCCTGGCCTATCACATCGCCCTCTTGCGAAACTGCAACGTCGACCGCCCCAGGAATCTTGCAAAAAGCGTCACTGTTGAGTGAAGTAACAGGAAGAGGTTGCGGCGTGACTATCGGTGAGTTGCCCAAGTTGCCGCCGATGTTGATGAAGTCGGTAAGGGGGAGCAAGTCAATCACCTGGACGAACAACAACCTTTCATAGAAGGCCACTTGGGTGGCCGAGGTTCTTTTTCCTGGGCCGACAAAGTCGGTGGGAGCCTGCGGGTCAATCGTTCCAACTGATAGGGACTTCGGCAACCTTGTTGATGTTCATGTCATGCAATCAAGAATCAACATCCGTGAAGTATCCAGAGACGAGCTATTATTGAGAGCCCAACAGCAGCCTC
>DAOUPA010000515.1 GCA_030626405.1 Planctomicrobium sp. | reverse complement strand
TCGGTTTCATCCTTTAATTGATTGATCAAACCAGCTGGCATCATCGAACTCGCAGGCACACGTGCTTCGATTTCATCGAGCAGAATCGTCCGTGGCTTTTCCTCGCCAGGAACGAAGACGACTAGTTCGACATCAGCTTCTTTTCGAACGATACCAACGACCACGCGTCCACTCTCTAAGAGTAACTTCTCTGACTTGAAGCCGTCTCTCACCTGCTTGGAGGGTTGGAGAATAGATTCAATCACGTGTTCATAAGTGGCTCGTTCACGCAGTTCGGCTAAGTCTGGACCCAGTGATTTCGCGCCTTCACCAGCCGTATGGCATTGAATACAACTGAGACCCTGGCGATAAAAGATCATTGCACCACGTGAGGAGTCGCCCAAAACTCGTACATGCCGGGCGACCTCGGAGATAGGACGCCTGGAAAGTTTCGATTCTATCGTCTTCTGGGCAGAGCAACTACTTCCGTCGAATCCGATGACGATGCTCACCAGCACTGTTAAAAAAAAGTTGCGTAGAGTCATTATGCAATTCAAATTGTTTCTATATTTGGTGAACCGAGACAGGACGCTTCAGGAGGACGTTGTTGCCATTGTCGATGATTCTGGGCAAGTTCATCTTTACGTGAGTATCGAACTCACAATTCCGGTGCTGTCCGCAAATCGCTCCATCTCCAGACCCATGAGTTGAGCCTGGGTCAGCCACAAGTTCGCAAGTGGAGTCCCTTCTGACATGTTGATGTGTTGACCGGATTTGATGCGTTTTCCGCCACCAGCCACGATGATCGGAAGGTCGTTGTATTGGTGAGTAGAACCATCACCCAATCCTGATCCATAAGTGAAAAGAATGTTGTCGAGGAGAGTCGTGCCGCCTGACTCTTCAATCTGATTCATTTTCTCCAGCAGGTACACAAACTGTTCCATGTGAAAGCGGTCCACTTTGAGGAGATCATCGATCATCTTGGTTTGATTATGTGACATTTGGTGATGGCTTCGCGGTTTGTCAAACAACCCTTCGAACATGTATGGCGTGTCCCAACGCTCAGGACCGACCATGAACGTTGTCACATTCGTGAGACCGGTCTGTAATGCGGTGACCATCAAATCACCCATCAGGCGAATGTATTCACCGCGTGGCAGGTAGGCGTCCGGCGGTTCGTCAAAAGTGACCTTTGAGAGTTCCGCCTTCATTTTCTCTAGTCGATCCATTTGTGTTTCAATGGTACGGATGGAATCGAAATACTCAGCAAACTTTTGCCGATCAGCGTGGCCGAGGTCCCTGTTCAATGACTTAGCATCTTCTAACACGAGATCGGTGATGTCACGGTAGCGTTCGATTTCCGTTGTTGAAAATAGGCGGTGGTACATTTTCCGAGGATCACGAATGGAAGGCGCGAGGTGTCCAGTTCCAAACCACGATATGTTGTCAAAGTAGATCGACTCTTTATTGTCGCGGTGGCTGTTGCAACTGAATTCGAGAGTTGAAAAAGGGGTCTTCGTCCCAATGTGATCCGCTACGAGGTGATCGAGAGTCCGATCTAGCGGCCAGGCCGTGCCTTTGATCGTGTAGGGCTTTGCACTACTCAAGTAACATGAAGCGCACTGCGCATGAACGTCCGTCCCTTGCTGAAAAGTCCGGTCCATCCCTGTGATCAGATTGACCTTATCCTTCACTCTTTCCAGTGGCTGCATTGTGGGAGTCAATTGGTCAAGCGGCTTGATGCTGAATTTCGGATTCTGCTTGCCGAGCGATTTCATCACATTTCCCAGGTTCCCCTTAGGAATGGTGTGTTCGGCTTCTCCCGGAAAGAACCCTCGTCTTACAACACCTATCGGAACATAAAAATGAGCCATCCGCAGAGGCGCGCTTTTGACGGGCGCCGCCGTTGCGATGCTCTCCAGCCAGGGCAAGGCTAGAGCAGCGCCACCAAGTCCGCGTAGAAACGTTCGTCGTGATGTGGATTTCATAATTCAATTTCTAACGAACGGTTTGAGTTGCTTGCGGATTTGTCTTGCTCTGGAAAGGTTCGCTCAGAATCACTTGCTTGAGCAAGGTCTGGATTTTGTAATCATCGGCAGCCGTGGCTTCAGTGATTTGGTCGAGGGCAATTTGATCGGACGCTTCCAGTTCGCGAGCAAGACCATAGGAAAGTAGATGCCCGGCAAGTCCTCGCGCAAAGCGATCTTTCTCTTCAAGGATCGCATCTTTGAATTCAATGACGTTGGTGAACTCATGCTTTCTAAAGAGGGTGCCTGACATATCCACATTACGACCATTCTGATAATTGTTTCGCCAGACTCCAGTGGGATCATAATTTTCGAGTGCGAAACCGAGTGGGTCGATCTGTGCGTGACAGCCTTTACAATCCGCGCGTTCTCTGTGCATCGAAAGTCGTTCTCGTAACGTCAGATGTTCTTCACCTTCGCGCGGTTTCTCACCGAGGGGAGGGACATCGGCCGGAGGGGGCTCGGGCGGGTTGTTGAAAATCACAGCAGCGATCCAGGCTCCGCGAGTAATTGGCTGTGTTCGCTCAGGACCAGAAGTCATCGTCATGACAGCTGCATTAGTAATCACACCTCCGTTGCGACGATCCGTGACCGGTACGCGATGGAAACTCAAAACTCCAACGCTGCCTCCGTTTTTCCTGGCTCCATTCTTCGGATCGTTTCTCAGGTCTTGATATGCGTTTTGCAGAAAACTTGATCGATAAGTGAAGTCAGAATCGATCAGTTGAGTGATGGGCTGGTTTTCGATAAGAATCGTCTCGAATAGCAGCAATGGCTCAATCATCATATGCATACTGGCGCGGTACTTCGAGAAATAGAAGCCCGGGAATTTTTCCCGATTTGGCACAGAGGAAATTATCCGTTCCAGTTGAAGCCACTGCGCCGGGAAGCTGTCGCAGAAGCGTTTCAATTTTCTATCCTTCAACATCCTGTCGATCTGTGCATCAAGAATCTCTGGTTCTTTCAATTTACCAACTGCAGCGAATTCAAGCAGTGTGTGATCGGGAATACTCCCCCACAGAAAAAAAGACAGTCGCGAAGCGAGTTCAAAATCGTCGATGGTTTCAGCAGTTTTACTTTCACCTCGCTTGTCATAGAGATAGAGGAATTTAGGTGAAGAGATCGCCGCAGCGGCAACCGATTTCATCGCATTAGGAAATACGATCCCTGAGTCGAGTTGGTGTGAAACAAAATTCACGTATCGATCAAGGAGTTCTTCTTCGATAGGTCGACGAAAAGCCCGGCTGAGAAAAGGCTCAAGACGTCGACGTACCTCGGCTGCTTGATCAACTTCTGTGTCAGGTGGTGAGAAGAAATTTTCCCAGATGCCAATCTTCTTCGGAACGAAATCAGGACTTTGTGTAATGGATTGTCCGAGCTTTAAGAATGATTCCATCAGCAGTGGCGACATCGAAAGATGATCGCCTTGATTATCGAAACCATGTTCGGCTCGAAGATCCTGCGGAAAAGCGGCGACTCCAGCGAGACGGCTTTCGATCATTTGCGATTTGCCCAGCGGTCGGCTGCCAACGGTTACAACGTCAGCCATCTTTCCGGTTTCAGGTTTAAAATACTCTCTGTGATCCCGCATCATCCGTTCAGGCAGTGTAAAGACGATGCATTTCAAATCGAACAGATCAACGACGGCGTTGTTATACTGGAAACGATTCATCCGCCGGATTGGCGCGTGGGAGAAACTCTTTTGCTTCGCGACTGATTCGTGCAGAATCACTTTGAGTTCAGTCACGAGTTTCAGGCGTAGCTTTTGCTGAAGCTGTGGCTCGTCTTCGGGTGGCATTTCTTCGAGGTCCAGCACCTCAATCAGACTGCTCACCAACTCAACGTTCGTCGTCAGATTGTCACTTTGGAGTTGCAGCAGATTGACATCGCCTTCGACTTCACTCTCGGCACCATGACATTTCGCGCAGTGCTTTTGAAAAGCAGGTTTAATAATCTTTGTGAACGCATCCCGTTCAGCCGTCCAGGCATTGTTGGCGAAAACGAAATAAAACGAAATCATTGTGATCAATGCAGCACAGTGAAAGCGAATTCGCACAACGGTTCCCGTCGAATCGGAGGATGTTCCGAGAGAAATGTTCTTCTGCAAACGATTCTTCATTCGGCCTTCTTCTGTCTATGATTCGAACGAACAGGTCATCATCTCTGACACCTGTTCTGATCGCGAGTGCAATTCTATTCTACTCGCTTTTCCCTAAACAAATCACCGAGCCATCTTGGAGGCATAAATAGAGCCGACCATTCGCTGCCGCCATGCCATCGAAGACGGTCGGTGCTGGGATTTTCAACTGCGCAATTTCTTTGCCGTTGGTCGCTGCTGCTGCATAGAGAATACCACCGTTTTTACCATTCCAGCTTGCGAGGGCTGATTTGACGTCGGTTAATTGTAGCGCGGCTTCGCCAATCCCAAGTGCTGTAAATCCGTCCGGTGGACCGGCGATGAATACTGTCTCTTTTGTCGCCACGAGTGCATTCGCCAACAGAGGGACAGATTTCGTCCAACGATACTTGATTGTCGGTTGTGCAGGTTGCATCTTTTTCTTCCCGCGACGGTCGACAACGACGCGCTGAGGTTCCTCGCCACGATCATAGGCGAAGAGTTGATACTTCTCGCCGCCACGCCACTGGCCTGTGTTACCACCGGGATACTTATCACGTCC
>DAOUPA010000548.1 GCA_030626405.1 Planctomicrobium sp. | reverse complement strand
CTCACCGCTTCCATACGGACTATTCACTTGACCGTAACAAAACAGATTGCAGACCGGGAGAAGTCGTTCAAGTAGAAACTCCGTACATTGACGGCTGTCTTCTCCCCAGTTATCACCGTCTGAGAACTGGAAGACATAGATATTCCACTCAGAAGGTGGAAAATCTCGTGCGATAATCGAAGCCGCCTTCTCGTATGCGGATGAAATTCGTGTTCCACCCGACTCACGAGTTCGATAGAACGTATCTTCGTCGACTTCGTGAGCAACAGCATCGTGAACAATATAGCGGCGCTGGATACCATCATACTGACTCTTCAACCAGGTATCGATCCAGAATGACTCCACGCGAACAATCTCTTTTTGCTCATCGGTCATCGACCCCGAAACATCCATAACATACAGGATTGCCGCATTGGCCTGAGGAAGCTGAACCGAGGTCCAACTTCGATAGCGTTCGTCTTCACGATCCGGAATAATCATGGGCCGCTTGGGATTGTAAGTCCCGCTCGAAATCTGGCGCTTCAGTGCTTGCTTGTAAGTCCGTTTAAAATGCCTGAGAGAATTCGGACCGGTTCGGGAAATGGTGTTGTATTTGTCTTTGACAGAATTAATCGAATCCTGCCCCTTAGGAACGATGTTCGGTAGTTCCAATTCCGCACCGAGCAATTCGGCGAGTTCATCGAGCGTTACTTCCACTTCGCGAATATGGCGTCCAGGTTCGTTTCCAGCGATCCCTGGTCCGTCAGCTTCATCCTGTCCACTGCCAACCGGCTGACCGACGTCACCTTCACCTTGACCGGTTCCTCCTGAACCTTTTTGACCATGCTGAAAATGCGGAATCTCGATGTTCGGCACAGGGATACTAACGGTCTCACGTCCCTTGCGTCCGATCATCTCTCCGTGGTTCACAAACTTGCGGAGATCTTTGCGAATTCGTCCACGGACGATCTCATTAAAGCGACGAAGATTACGTTCGACTTCCAATGCCATCTGGAACCCCTTCGATTAGGAATCAATCCAACATGGATTGTATGGCGAATGGAACAAAAAAGTCACTAGCAATTTTGAAACATCGTTTAGATCGACAGCGAAACCCAAGCTATTTTTCGACAGCAAGGTCCGTCTCAGCTTTCTCTAAATCGAGCTCCTTAATCCAGATGTTCCGGTAGCGGACGTCGTGACCTTCGCACTGCAACTTGAGACCGCCAGGGACGTCGGTGATGCCGCGTCCGCCGTCATTGCCTCCATCGATCCCTGAAAATGGCCCACCCCAGACCTGGGGGATCTTCTGATTAACATGCACTTTCTTACCGTTGAAGTACATCGTGACCATCGCCAGTTCTGAACGCTTGCCATCTGTGAAGCGAGCAGCGCGAAAGATGATGTCGTAGGCATTCCACTTACCAACACCGTTGTAGGCTTCGTATGGAGAAGGTGTTTCGTTGATGACCGCTCCCATGCCGTGACTGGTTTTGTCGCCATCGAGAACTTGAATCTCGTACCGATTCTGTAAGTAAACGCCGCTGTTTCCGCCCGGCTTCATGACGAGAAATTCGACGTGCAACCGGAAGTCCTGAAACTTCTGCTTCGTGACAAGGTCCGCCGTTCCGTATTTCCCACCAGCGGCAACCGGATCGTCCGTCATCATAACGGTTCCTCCATCAACAGGGTCATCAACGATCTTCCACTTGATTGGCAGTGAAGAAGCGAACCGTGGACCTTCCCAGTATGTCCACTTTTCATCGAGCATCTCGCGCGTCCCATCAAACAGAATACTCGCGCCACCCACCGGTTGGACACCCACACCAACACGGTCACCTGCTGAGACAGACAATTGCAGTGCAACGAGAAGGATAGCAAAACTGAAATGAACAGTCGTGAATCTTGAATGAATCATAAATCAACCTGAGATAAGGAACAGGGGAAAGCGCGACCTCTCAGAATACCGAATTTGTTATCATTCGATAAGCGTTCGCTAACCACAGATGAGCACAATTTTGCAAGAACGAGATCCAGGCATTCTCTTTTGAGGAACAAATGAACGCGATCAGACGCGAAGAAAAGGTGGTGATATCAAGTTTGACAATCCGGAGATGCCGACTGGCATTTGAGACCGAGATGCGAGATAACCTCTCCCTGTGACTGTTTGGATTCCTGGTCCTTACAGACCGATTTGATATTGAAAACGTTGTATAACATGCCGCAAAAGCTGACGGATATTATTGAATTCTTGAGTGAACTTGCGCCGCTCGAGCTCGCTGAGGATTGGGATAACGTCGGTCTTCTCGTCGGTGACGAAGACGCCTCAGTTCGTCGCGTCATGACGTGCCTGACACTCACACCCGATGTCGCCGCTGAAGCGATTGAGAAGGAAGCGGAACTGATCGTGACGCATCACCCGATCATGTTTCGTCCACTGAAAAAACTGACGTCAAAAAGCAGCGAAGGCAAGATGCTGCTCGATTTGATCGCGAGCGGCGTTGCGGTTTACAGTCCTCATACCGCTTTTGACAGTGCCTCACTCGGAATCAATCAACGACTGGCGAACGATCTTGGCCTCACGTCAGTTGCTCCCATTCGATTGAATGAAAATGACCAACTCTCCGCCAGCGAAGGGAGCGGACGCTACGGAAAATTGAAACGATCGATGACGCTCGATAAATTCCTTGACCGTGTCAAAACCGTTCTGAATGTGCCTCATCTTCAATACGTGGGCGATCTTGACCGCAAAGTTTCCAAGGTTGGCGTTGCCTGTGGTTCCGCCGCCGAGTTTCTCCGAGATGCCCAACAACTCGGATGTGACGTGTTGTTGACTGGAGAAGCTCGCTTCCATGCTTGCCTTGAAGCTCGCACTCTTGAAACATCCATGATTCTGGCAGGCCATTTCGCCACGGAACGACCAGCTGTTGAAGAATTGGCGAAGGTGATCTCTTCTGCACTCACCGAATTATCAACATGGGCGAGTGAAACTGAAACAGACCCGTTGAAATGGAGTGTCTCGTGAACGAAATAGTGAACTCTGCAAACGCAACAGAAAACGAACCAAATTCCAAGCCGTCTCGTCCCTTATTTGAAACATTGATCTTTCGAGCTTTGAGGCTTCGTTGCCCGAAGTGTGGAGTTGGAAAGATGTACCGATCCTTTGCGAAGATGAACAACCGCTGCTCGAACTGCGATCTTCGCATTGCACGACCCGGTGGTTACTACCTCGGTTCTGTTTACGTCAATTACGGTATCACCGCAGCGACGATGACCGTCATCTTTTTAACTCTGCGCGTGGGATTTCAGATCCCAATGAAGACAATCATCTGGCCTCTTTTTGCGTTCTGTCTCATCTTCCCAGTGCTGTTTTTCCACCATGCCCGCGCACTCTGGTTAGCTATCGATTGTCAGATTGACCGATCGGTTATGGACGATGATGGGTGAGGAACGGGTCAGGGGATAGGAATTGAAAAGACAAAGGAAGAGCAACTCTGATCTGTATTGCTGGCTTGTGCCTTGAGTAATCGCTCTAATGTTGAACATTGAAATCTCACCCATAATGCAGTGATATCACCGATGATTCAAGTACGATTAGTTATCCTCGTTTTGAGTGTCATTCTTTGTCTGCTCACGAATGGACAAGCAATACAGGCCGAAGAATTCTCCGCGTCGCCCAATGTCATTCGGCGCAGCGACTTTCAAAACTCGCGCATTCGATTTGAACGAGATCACATTGGGCATGTCGCCTTCATAGGTGGTTCGATCACTGAGATGAACGGCTATCGCCCGATGGTGATGAAGGACTTACAGAAACGTTTTCCGGACACTAAGTTTCAAGTCACTTCAGCCGGAATCGCGTCGACTTGCTCAACCGCCGGGGCATTCCGCCTGCAAAATGATGTGCTGAGCAAAGGTCAAGTTGGCCTCTTCTTTATTGAATTCGCCGTTAACGACGATCAGGACGCCTCTCACCCCTATGAAAATGTCGTTCGTGGAATCGAAGGAATCATCCGCCACGTAAGAGAACACTCACCCAACGCGGAAATTTTCCTCACCTATTTCGTCAATACAGGAATGTTAAAAAAGCTCCATAATGGACAGGTGCCAACTTCCATCGCCGCACATGAGAGAGTTGCTGAACATTACGGCGTGACGACTATTCATCTGGCGCAACAAGTGGCCGATCAGATTGAAGATGGCAGCCTCACCTGGGAAAAATACGGCGGCGTGCATCCTGCTCCGTTTGGGAATGCAATCCCTGCGAGTATGATCGCGAAGACACTCGACATGGCTTGGCAAAATGACCTTGCCGACAATGCCAAACGAACAGCGGTTTCTGTCCCCAAAGAACTCGTTGACCAGTACAGCTATACCGCTGGTCGGTATGTTTCGATGAAATCTCTTGAT
>DAOUPA010000510.1 GCA_030626405.1 Planctomicrobium sp. | reverse complement strand
GGTCGTTTTCTCGGAATGGTCTCCCAACGCTTGATCCGGCGGTTACGATCAATCTAGGAACCTAACTTTCCCCGACTTCAGTTCGTAGATAGCACCAACAGCGGTGAAGTCTGGCGATTGCTTACGCTCTGTTTTTATCCGATTCATCATCTTGACAGACCAGCGGACGTTAGCCTCGACACCTTTTGAGACAGCGTTTTCCTCTTGTGGATTGACATGAGCAATGGCTGGCTCGATGAGGTTTAGAATTTGCTGAAGCTCCGGCGGTTCCTTGGCTCTTTCTTCACGACTTTTCAGGGCAGCAGTGATCGCGCCACAGCCTTCGTGCCCCATGACGACCACCAGCTTTGTGTGCAGATGCAGGGCTGCGTATTCGATGCTGCCTTGCACATCTTCCATCACGACGTTGCCTGCGTTGCGAATCACGAACAGGTCGCCAAACCCCTGATCGAAGACCAGTTCCGTTGGAACGCGGGAGTCGGCGCAGCCAAGGATAATCGCAAACGGGTGTTGCTCGGCAACAAGGCTTTCTCGCCACTTACGCTCTGCGCGGAAGTGCTTCGACTTTCCTTCAACGAAACGTTTGTTGCCCAGCTTCAAGCGTGCGATAGCTACCTTTGTGGTCAACGCCGGCTTCTTGTCATCTCCTAAACTGTGTTGAGGTGATGCAATAAGGCTGGCAACGCCGAGTCCACCGGCTGCGATCATTAACTCTCTTCGAGTGATTTCACGAAACATCACACTCACCTTTCTCTGAAAAGCCTCAAGATCGATTCTCGGCACGCAGCCGACACGTGGCGGCGGTCCGCCACCGCCACGACCGGTCCGTGAGAGTGATACTGTCCCTATGGTGCCATGTCCCGTCCGTCCCATAAACGGTCGAACGGCCGGAACAGCTTTTGTGCTTCCTTGCTTTCTGGTCGCAGGTTCGAGATTCCACTGAAAGGGGTGCCATGAGTGACGGGTCGGTTGGGAAATTTCTCCATCAATTCTTCATGACGTCCGCGCATCTTGTCGAAGGGAGACCATGCCCAAAGGAACTGCGCCATTTGCGGATACTTTTCTTTATGATCCCGGTAGAGATCGTAGAATGCGTTCCCAACCAATCCAGGCCTGTCGCCTACCCAGACGCGTTTGTATTGCTGTTTGATACTGGCGGCGAGAATCGGACCAGTATAAACGAAGTAGTAATCGCGACGACCATGCGTATCGCCGCTCAACAGCAGTGCTGTTTGGTCGATACCGTCGATGATGCGGTCGGTTGGGATATTCTGCGTGGCCTCGCCCAAGCGAGCAAATGTCGTAAACAGATCGTGACACGTAATCATGTCTCCGATGGTCTGACCCGGCTCGATCACTCCAGGCCATTGAGCGAAGGCCGTCACGCGGATGCCCCCTTCTTTATAACTCCCTTTGCCGCCTGAGAAAATATTTTCGTACATTCCGTTCGGTCCCATTTCGTGCATCGGTCCGTTGTCTGACATTGCGACGATCAAGGTATTCTCGGCGACACCTTGTTTCTCGAGTTCGGCGACAACTTCGCCGATATAGCGATCAAGTCTCTCCTGATTCTGAGCGTAGGCGGTGCTGGCGTTGGTGGTGAAAGGCTCTTTCGTGGGGCCGACAAAGTCATACACGTTCGGCCAATAGGCCAGGTAAAATGGCTTGTCACTCGCGGCTTTTCGACGGATGTAATCCAGCGCCAATTGTTGATGCTGCACATTCAGTTTCTGGTAGTTTTCAATGGTTGGAGTCGATGTTTCACGGGCCAGTTCACCCTTTTTTCCCTCGATATTCATAATATAACCTGAGGGACGAAAGAGCTTGTCGAGGGCATATTTCTTGTCCCACATATTCTTAGTGTAGCCCCAGGTCAGTCCGAGCGTCTCTCCGTCTTTGTGCCAGAACATGGGCGGAAACTGGTTGTACATTGAGAAACTGGCCTCATCGAAGCCCTGGTTGTGCAAGTGGCTCTCTTCGATGTCACCCTGATGACCTTTGCCGTAGAAGGCCGTGCTGTAACCAGCCTTCGACAGAACTTCAGCGAGTGTGACCTCATCCTTGTGGAGTCCGCTGCCCTCAATTGGAAATTCGACCTTGAACATCGCCGTCCGTTTGGACAGACGACCGGTGAGACAAGCAGAACGGGTTGGCGTGCAGGAAGGTTCGGTGTACATCCGGGTGAAGAGAATGCCGTCCTTCGCCATTTTGTTGAGATGAGGAGTGTCGTATCCGCGAATCTGGTTGAAGGCGGGCATGCCGACTTCACCTAGGCTGGAGTCATCCCACATGATGTGAACGATATTGGGGCGTTTGCCACCGTTTTTTGCTCGAATCACAGCGAGTTTCTGCGCGATTTGCTGGTCTTCCATTGCCCACGCGTCACGATGCTGCTTCAAGAGCAGATAGTGCTCGGCATCATGCATGATCGGAGCGTTCGTTTCGGCCCAGCTGATCGCTGTCGAAAAAGTGATTGCACACAGCAGAGCTGTTGCCAGTCTTACGCATCTCATTTTACGTGTTCCTTGAATAAGGGAGTGAAACAATAAGGCCCCTGATGAATTCAGGAGTTGAACTTTGAAGAGGAGACCAGAATATCATGCACACATGCCGAAATCGACTCGCCTTCACATTCTGCTAAACTGCGAAGCGTTTCGAACTCTGCATCCGTGACCATTGTGACAACTCGATTTCTGCGAGCGACATCAGGCGAGACTCGTGGTCGCCCCATGCGAGTCTGTGTTGGTTTAGAACGAGTTTTACGTGTCATGCGAAAAACTTTAGATTTAACATTGCAGGTAAAATCAGCAATGTATTCTAAGAATCTTGAAACTTGACAACATCAAAAAAACGCAATTATCGAATTGAGCCCGTTTTTTCATCATTTATTAGGGAAGAGCTAGAACAACGTGACCGGGAAATGAGACTTCGTACTCACAGATTGAGCGATGTAGAACGTGCTTCGAACACTCGATTGAAATCAAGCATCCCGGTGAGTTTGTTGGCAAAGTGAATACCAGGGTGTACAGTAAATACTCCAATAGGGGACGTTCAAAAACGCAATTCACGAATCGTCAGGGCGACTTGATGCCACAAAATGCTCCGCCGGATTATGTCGTTCATCGTACATTCGATGATTTCGATCAGATGTGCGATGAAGTCCGACAGTGGAATCTTGACTTTCGGCAATTGGATCGCGGACGATTTTCTGCGGAAGTGCTTCAGTTTGGCTTGGGTTCGGTTCATATCTCTGATGCAACATTCGAACGCTGCCTACTGCAAGCTGGCGCTCCACCAGAAGGACTTCAGACAATTGCAATTCCGGCGAATGCTCACGTACGTTTCAAGTGGAGAGGATGCGAAGTCGGCGGCTCCGATTTGATGATCTTCCCGCGAGGAGCAGAACTGGACAGCATCTCGGACGAGACTTTCAATGTCTACACTTGTTCCTTCCCCGAAGAACTGCTGGCTTCGATTTGCGAAGAGTCAGAGATTGCCGGGTTGAATCAACACCAAAGTGGACGTGGAGTGGTCCGCTGTTCACCCAAGTCAATCTCGCGAATTCAGTCGCTATTGAAAAGAGCAGCAAAGACAGCGAGGACAAATCCTGAGGCTCTCCATAATCAATTCAGTCAACAAGAAATTCTCCGCGATCTTCCTCGAATGATTCTCCGAGGAGTCGAAGAATCCAGAGGTGTTTCAAGACCAACGATTACCAGCAAGCGAGCAACCGCAGTTCAGCAGGCTGTTTGCTTCATCGAAAGATTCGCCCATCAATCGATCACAATTAGTGACCTTGCCAGCGAACTCAAGGTCAGCCCACGAACGCTTGAATACGCGTTTCGAGAAAGTCTGGGAGTGACCCCCAAGGCCTACTTAATGTCCTACCGCTTGAATAAAGTTCGCAGGCAATTGCGCGCATCCAAAGCGAACCAAATCAAAATCGCTGACATCGCCAATCATTGGGGTTTCTGGCACATGGGGCAATTTGCCAGGGACTACCAAGAGTTCTTCAGCGAACTTCCTTCCGAAACTCTCAAAATCTAACTCTGACAATTCGTTTCAGAAAACGTTGGGAATATGCCTGTACGTTTTTCAACTTTTGGGGGCTCTACAAGATCGGAGCCAAATCAGTCCAGATTCCGAAGAAACGTATGGCGTACTTGAGACAGATTCGCTGTAGCAGAAAACGTATGGGAAACTCGGACTCAAATCAAATAACGGTGAGATTTTGAGAATCTCTGATTCAACTAGTTGTTTGGAATCAGGCTCTTTCGATTGTTGAATTAGAGGTAGCCATAAGCGTGCCAGATACGTGAAGCCAGTGGATTTGCAAGCTTCAAACTGATCCTATAGGTTTGAAGCAGTATCTCCTCGGGCTTGTCCATACTCATGAATTGTTACTCTAAACGCTTGCGTTGCCACTGCAATCACAAGACCAAACAATACGGTTCCGATTAAGGCAAGGAAGACACTAATGCATTGCCCTATTCCCGTTTGGGGTGTGATATCGCCATATCCAACCGTTGTTGATGTAATGATTGAGAAATAAATCCCCTGTAATTTGGGGATGTCCTCGAAGTGCGAGAATCCGATACCACCAAGAAGGGTTAATGCGAACTGCATCCCCAGCAGTCCACGAAGAACAATGCAATAGTGGAAGAAGTGAGATGTGAATGTTAAGAAACTCTTCAGCGACGTGACGTGGTTCGGCTTCTTTCTAGCCATCTTTATTCTCCTCACTCGGCCCATTATCCGGTGCTGGAAGCGG
>DAOUPA010000705.1 GCA_030626405.1 Planctomicrobium sp. | reverse complement strand
TAAGATGGCGCGTCGAGTCATTGCGGTCAAGCGGAACGGTTCGTTCTGGCGGTTGTCGTCTGCAATTGAGCGGTCTATCCTTCCGTCTGGGAAACAAACAGACACGTCGCCTTTGACAGGGCGCCATTGAAAGAAGAAGAGTTAGAAATGCCTGAAGAAAACAACCCTGAAGAAAAACCACAAATTGAAATTGTCGGCGATGACGACTGGAAAGATCGCGTCAAAGCCGAAGACGCCAAACTTGATGCAGAGACGGAAACGGAAGACAAAGAGTCAACCCTTTCTGATGAAGAGCAACTCGAACTGGACATGGAAAAGATTCCACCAGCGACGTTCCCGATGCTCGTGCAGATGTTTTCCACTCAGGCAATGGTTTCACTCGGAGTAATCCCTTCCCCCGATGGGAAAGCACAGCAGCAACTTCCTCTTGCAAAGCACTTTATTGATTTGCTCGGAGTTCTTGACGAAAAATGCAAGGGTAACATGACTCCGGATGAAGAGAAGTTGCTGGAGCAGTCGTTGTACGAATTGCGAAACGCATATGTGCAACTTTCAGGTGGCGCTTCGCAATTGTGAGACATGTGTAAGGTAGCCCATCCGAGTAACAATTCAGCATTGCGAAATTGAACGATCTGACAACAACGCTTTCTGCCATAACGACGAGCGTTTTTATCCAGCGAGAATCACGTTGACGGACTCAGCCCCTGAGCATTGGACGACTTTGGTAGGACCTTCGAATTGGTTTCAATTGCATCATCCTCCGCAGTGGAAATCGGAGGAGCGGCAAGGGACACTGGCAATACGACCGGCCGACTCCGATGCACTCATCGCAATCAATACTGTTTGGATTGACGAAGACAAACCAGGTGCATTCCCAGGATTACAGGACATTGTGGATCAGTTTCCTGAAACGCGATACGTGACTGAAGCCCCCACTGATTCGATTGGTGCTCAGGAGTCTGTTCAAGGTGAGGCGGTTCTCATTTCATCTCGGAAATGGTGGGAGAAGCTGCTGACTTCCCGTGACTGGAGAAGTTGGACGATCTGGTCATTTCGCAGGGATAAGCTACTGCTTGTCATCACTCTTTTGCATGAAGGAAATCGCGATCCGGAACTGGAATCGATTGTTCGGATGATGTTGGCGTCAATGGAAATCACCGACGACCCTGCCGACCCTCCTGAAGTTTTTGCTCAACGTGCGCTGGAACTTGCACGAGCAAAGTTTCCACTTTTGAAGATCCAACTCACGGAGAAGTTTCAAATTCAAATTGAAACGTCTCGATTGAATCTCGGCAACTTCTACCGCGCTTATGTTCGAGAGCCGGACAGTTTCGAGAAGGCTCTCTTGCCGGCCTTTACCACGGCAGTCCAAGTTCAAGGTTGGGGTGAAAACGAAACTTCTCCGCCGTTGGAAATGGTGCGAGATCGCCTGATGCCGATGCTCTATCCAGAAGACCTTTGGAAGGATAATATCCCGAATATCGTCGGCACTCCCTGGGTCGCGGGTTTGGTCGTGTTGTATGTTGTCGACGAAGCGAACGCCTACTGGTATGTGCGCGAGGAACTTCTACTAAAATGGAATATGACTCTGGAAGAATTACACTCGATCTCAATCGAAAACATGCAGGACTATTTCGAGAAAGATCCAATGGAAATGGCTGTCGCAACGACCGATGAAGGGACTCCGTCAATGATGATGCCTAGTAAACCGGACACGTACAACTCGGTCAGGCTGCTGAGCCAGAGTTTCCGTGACCGCATGCGGGAAGTGGTAGAAGGAGACCTGGTCGTTGGTGCTCCCGGTCGAGATTACTTTGTCGCGATTTCAATGAAATCTGCGGAAATGCTCGCGGAAGTGAAAGATCAGGTTCGTAACGATTTCCAAAACAGCGACCACCCTTTAACGGACCGACTTCTGTTGATTTCGGCAGATGGCGTTTCGGAATTCATGGATGAAATCGAGTGACCCTGATATCTTCTCCCAGCATGACTCTCACTGGAACAGGCACGAGCATGGGAGTGCCAATGATTGGCTGTGATTGTTCAGTCTGCACATCGAGCGATCCCAAAAACAATCGCATGAGAACCGGTGTCGTCGTCCAAAATGGCGAAAAAACCTTTCTGATCGATACGTCACCGGAACTGCGCATCCAGCTTGTTCGAGAATCGATAAAAATGATTGATGGTGTAATTTTCACACACGCCCATTCCGATCACATTATGGGGTTGGACGACTTGCGGATTTTCGGGTTCAAAAGGAAAACCCCAGTTCCCTTGTACTGTGAAGATGTTGTTGAACAAACGATCCGTCGCACGTTTTCATATGCGTTCGATGAAACTTCCTTGAAGTCATTACACTCCAAGCCGAAGCTGGTTTTTCATGAGATCGGTCTGCGCCCGTTTGAACTATGCGGTCTCAGCGTGCAACCGATTCGTTTCATCCACGGTCGGTTGCCAGTGCTCGGGTTTCGGATTAACGACGTTGCGTTTTGCACCGATGTCAGCGAAATCCCAGAAGAAAGTTGGCCGCTGCTGGAAGGCTTGAAGGTCCTGATCCTCGGTGCAATCCGAGATCAGCCGCACCCGACTCATTTCAATATCGAACAAGCCCTTGAAGTCGTCGAGAAACTGCGTCCGAATCAAACATTTCTTACGCATGTCTCCCATTCGTTAGACTATGATGAGACGAACGCTCGCTTGCCAGATGGAGTCGAACTCGCCTACGACCGACAAGTGATCG
>DAOUPA010000748.1 GCA_030626405.1 Planctomicrobium sp. | reverse complement strand
CTGCCACGATGGTGATCCAGATTCCGATTCCACACTGGCTGTTGGCTCACGCCAGGCGTTGCTCAAGGGGGGAGATTTTGGACCGACGATCCTTCCGGGACGAGCCACGGACAGCCTGTTGATACATACGGTTAAACGGATTCACAAAGAACTGCAAATGCCGCCGGATTCCGAGGAGGCTCTTTCAAATGACGAAATTGCAGACTTGGCCCGCTGGATTAACGAAGGAGCAGTTTGGGGCAGAACGAATTTCACCAACGGAAGCTCTCAAGGCGAGACGACTCCTCACGCTGCAGTCCGCGAGTTAAGAACAACTCATTGGTCGTTTCAACCAAGGAAAGTTGTTGAACCGCCTAAAGTGTCTGAGAAGCGGTGGATGAATTCTGAAATTGATCGCTTCCTTGAAGCGAAGCGACAGGAGAAAAAACTGACAGTAGTGCGGTCTGCGACTAGGCAAACATTGATTCGACGAGCAACACTGGATCTCATTGGACTGCCTCCAACTCTGGATGAAATCACCGCATACCTGAAAGATCCGAGTGAAGATGATGTCGCTTTTGAACGTGTCATCAACAGACTGCTTGCTTCAACACAATATGGAGAGCGGCAAGGACGCTTGTGGTTGGATGTCGCACGCTATGCCGATACACAAGGTGACGTCGGCGACATTCCAATTCCAGAGGCCTACCGGTATCGAAATTGGGTCATCGATTCTTTGAATTCCGACCTGCCATTCGATCAGTTTTTGCAGGCTCAAATTGCCGGCGACATTCTTGCACGTGACGCAAAGGACGAAGCCACCGCCCGCAGCTTTGTTGTCGCCACTGGGTTCATTGCTCTCTCTCGTCGCTTTGGCAATTCAAAAGCAGACGATATGCACTTGACGATTGAAGATACGCTCGACACGCTCGGTCGTGGTGTCCTTGGCCTGACGTTTCGCTGCGCCCGATGTCACGACCACAAATTCGACCCCATCCTCAGCAGCGATTACTACGGACTGTATGGAATTTTTGAAAGCACCGTCTATCCGTGGATGGGGATGTCTAACGAGAAGTCGCCTTCTGCACTTTCTCCGGCAATTCCCAGCGAAGAGTCGCTCCTCGAAGCTGAGAAGTACTGGACATTGATTTCACGGTACGAGTACCAAATCAACAACCACTTCCGCCCGTGGCTGAAACCAACACTCGCCGAATTCAAGAAAGTCTCAAAGCAAATCGAAGTCGCATCCTCAGCAAAACAACCGACAGACGCATTGGAAGAAAAGCGGGATGAATTACTTTCTCGCTACAAAGGAAAGTTCCGCGAACTCATGCTTCACGATTTGGCATGGATCAGAGGAGAGAAAAAGAAGATGGCGGAAAACTCGGAGATCGAGTTTGTGTTTGCCGTCTCCGAAGGTACTCCGCATGACGCCAAGCGACACCGACGAGGAAATCCGAAAAGTCTCGGCGAGGTCGCACCTCGTCGATTCCTGCAAATCATTGATGGGGCTGAACCTCCACTAATCAATTCTGGCTCTGGTCGACTTGAATTGGCCCAATGGTTAACACAACCCGATCACCCGCTGACCGCTCGCGTGATCGTCAACCGCATCTGGCAGCAGCACTTCGGACGTGGACTCGTGGCGACACCAGACAACTTCGGCCTGCAGGGAGTCAAACCGACGCATCCTCAACTGCTTGACTGGCTCGCCGAACAATTTGTGAGTGATGGGTGGTCGCTGAAAAAACTGCATCGGCGAATCATGCTCAGCCAGTCATACCGCTTGAGTTCCGATTCCGCTCATCAAGAGACCGAGACTGTCTTGAATGATCCAGAATCGATAGACCCTGGCAATCTCTATCTCTCGCGGTTTTCCCGACGCCGGCTCGAAGCGGAAGTGATCCGCGATTCCATGCTTGCTGTCACCGGATTACTCGACACCAGTCAAGGAGGACCGCACCCATTCAAGCCGTGGCACTCTGCTCGATTCAGCCTGAACCGTCCGTTTCACGAAGAGTTTCCTACCGACCGCCGCAGTGTCTATTTGATGACTCAGCGATTGTTTCGAAATTCGTTCCTGGGTCTTTTCGATGGCCCAGATCGAAACTCCAGCACTTCAACTCGCAACAGTTCCAATGTTCCGTCTCAGGCGCTTTACCTCATGAACTCAGAGTTTAT
>DAOUPA010000318.1 GCA_030626405.1 Planctomicrobium sp. | reverse complement strand
TTCGAGCGAATGATCAGGCACTGCAAAATGAGGTTTCCAGGCATGGGGCAGAGGTCATCGTCTCGGAACATGACCCAGAAGAAATGCGAGTGAGCGTTGAGTTGCTGGTTGAGCACTTACGGGAATCAAAGTCGCCGACTGAAGACGACGGATGGTTGCTGATCCCTGCCGACCATCCGATTGTCGAACCGGATGTGCTGGATCGATTGGTAACAGCCTGGTTAGGGTCGCCAGATAAAATCACCGTTCCGATTCATAAGGGAAGACGAGGGCATCCCACCATTTTCCCCTGGTCACTTGCAGATCAGCTCGAACAGATCCCGCCAGATCAGGGACTCAATTGGCTTCTTCGAACTGGGCAAGTGACCATCGAAGAAGTTGAATGCGAGGAGTCATCAGTGCTTTGGGATATCGATACTCCAGAAGAATTTTCACGGATTCGAAGAATCCTGGAAGAATGATTCAAGTTTCATCCCACCAACGACCTTGTCTTCGGTCTCAAAGGGAATCCAATGAGACTCTGGTCTGAATTCTGGTGAATCCGTCGACGTCGGTTCAGCCTTTTTGCCTACTACGGTCGATAAAAAGAGTGACCACAAAACTGCGCTCGGAGTGCGTAGTGAACAAAGCAAACAAGCAGAAATGCAGGAAGCATGCGATGGATACAATTGGAAAAATTCGGCCTTCTTCCAAATCGAATCACTCTCTGAGCCCGCGGACGGAATCGCTTGAACGGTTACGCTATCTGGCATTACAGAAACGCTGTGGCGTCTTAATCGGACGACGAGGAACCGGCAAATCGGACCTTTTCGCCCAACTGGCGGACGAACTTCAACGTGAAGGTTTCGAGATCAGCATCATCAATCTCGCAGGTCTTTCAGAGGATGAGTTCCCACAGATCATCGCTGCCGAATTGGGGCTTGGCCTGGAACCCAATGCCGACAAAATTCAGACTTGGGCGACGTTGCAAGATTACGCAAACGCCGTTCGTCTATCGAATTCTCAACACGTGTTGATGTTCGATCAACTCGACCGGGCGGATGAATCCACAGCGATCTCATTCGAGCGGTTGCTCTCTTTGTTCGACGGAGCATTTGCCTGCCTGTTTGCTTCGCGTCCCAAACTCGTCAAGCCATTTCGTGCGTTAATAAAAAATCACTGCTGGATGCAAGTGCCGCTTGACCGACTCAGTTCCAACGACGTTTCACAAATACTGGCTAAGGAGGTCTACTCTCGCAATCAGAGTTTACACCTCACCCAAGACGCCATCGAAGCGGTGCAAGATGCAACAGCGGGGCGAATAGACAAATTGAAACGCTTGGCAGAACTGTCCGTTCTGGCTGCCGAAGCCGATAACCTTCAAGAGATCGACGAAGACATCATTCGTTCTTTGAATAGCGAATTGAAAATTCGTCAGTAGTCTTTTTCAAATTGAAACGGTTTGCCGCACACTTTAAACGTGCGGCAAACCGTTTTCGGTCTACTCCATAAGAGTCGATTCTCTTGCACCGACCGCAGTAAAAGCAAAGTCGCCGTTCTGAGCATCAACATGAATCGTCGACCCTTCCGGGAATTCACCACTGAGAATTGCATTCGCCAGCGAATTTTGCAGGCGATTCTGAATCACTCGTTTCAGTGGTCGTGCTCCGTACGTTGGATCATAGCCTAAGTTTGTCAGAAGAGTCTTTGCATCGTCTGAGACAACGAGATCGTGGCCATGCTCTTGCATCTGCTGAGCCAACTGATTGAGCTGAAGCTCAACAATCTTGCGAATGTCATTTCGTCCCAACGGATGAAAGACAATCACTTCGTCAACCCGATTGAGGAACTCCGGTCGGAAGTGGTTCTTCAAGGCATCGGTGCAAGTCTCCCGAATTTTTTCTTCGTCTCCCTGTTCCGTCAATTCGAGGATCGCCTGCGAACCGATGTTTGAGGTCATCACAACAATTGTGTTTGTGAAATCAACAGTCCGACCCTGACCATCGGTCAACCGACCGTCGTCAAGTACCTGGAGTAGAACATTGAAGACGTCGCGATGTGCCTTTTCGATTTCGTCAAGCAAGATCACTGAGTACGGCTGCCGACGCACCGCTTCAGTCAATCGTCCTCCTTCTTCATAGCCAACATATCCCGGAGGCGCTCCGATCAACCGAGCAACCGAATGTTGTTCCATGAATTCACTCATGTCGATCCGAACCATGTTCCGTTCATCGTCGAAGAGGAATTCCGCAAGAGCTTTGCAGAGTTCGGTCTTTCCGACACCAGTTGGTCCGAGAAAGATGAACGAACCGATCGGACGGTTCTTGTCCTGCATTCCTGATCGAGAACGTCGAACAGCGTTGGCGACTGCCGAAACCGCTTCGGATTGATTGATCATCCGCTGATGAACGAGATCCTCCATTTTCAGTAGCTTTTGGCGCTCCGTCTGCATCATCCGGCTCACCGGGACACCGGTCCAAGCGGAGACAACTTCACCAATTTCTTCCGGACCGACTTCGGTGCGGAGCAATCGCGGTTTCGCTTCGTCGTCTTCAATTTCTACTTCCGGTTCTTTGGCTTGTTCGTCGACTTGAAGGCGTAGCTGCGAACGCCGCTGGTCGAGTTCGAACAAGCGCTGGTAGTCAGACTCATCTACCATTTGACCTGATGATTGACGCTCTCGAACATTGGCTTCGATTTGACTGTACTCAAGCTCAACTTTCTCCAGTTCTTCACGAACGTTCGTCACGTCACCGAGAGAGAGCTTTTCGGATTCCCATTGCTCTTTGAGGCTCGCTAAGTTTTGCTTGAGTTGCTCCATTTCCTCCGCGATTTCACTCAGTTCTTTTTCTGCTGACTCTCCTGCTTCTTCTGCGAGTTGACGGTTGGCGAGTTCCAATCGCGTCAGGCGTCGCTGAATGACATCGATTTCGGTTGGGACCGAATGCAGTTCCATCGAAACACGAGCCGCCGCTTCGTCGACAAGATCAAGAGCCTTGTCTGGAAGGAATCGGTCATTAATGTAACGGTCCGACAATGTCGCCGCCGCTTCGAGAGCGGCATCGCGAATTTTAATCCCGTGATGTTTTTCGTACCGCTCTTTGAGTCCACGCAAAATTGCAATCGTATCTTCCACCGATGGTTCGTTCACCTTAACGGGTTGAAACCGTCGTTCGAGTGCGGCATCCTTCTCGATGTACTTACGGTATTCATCGAGTGTGGTTGCACCGATGCAGTGCAACTCTCCGCGTGCCAGCGCGGGCTTGAGCAAGTTCGACGCATCCATCGCTCCGTCGGTCTTGCCTGCTCCGACAACCATGTGCAGTTCATCGATGAAGAGAATGACCTGCCCGCTGGCTTCTTCAACTTCTTTCAAGACAGCTTTCAGTCGATCTTCGAACTCACCTCGATATTTGGCTCCCGCGATGAGCGCTCCCAAGTCGAGGGCGACAACACGCTTGTCCTTGAGGATTTTCGGGACATCTCCCAGAACAATTCGGTGTGCTAAGCCTTCGACGATCGCTGTCTTCCCAACGCCCGGTTCACCAATCAAGACGGGATTGTTCTTTCGCCGTCGCGACAAGACTTGAACGACACGACGAATTTCGCTGTCGCGTCCGATGACCGGATCGATCTTTCCCTGTCGTGCTAGCTCAACGAGGTCCTTGCCGTACTTTTCCAGAGCCTGATATTTATCTTCCGGATTCTGATCTGTCACTTGATGACCACCACGGACAGCCTTCATGGCATTGAGAAGATCATCCGTTTCAACACCATTCAGGTGCAGCACGCGCTTGGCGGCATCTTCGATCTTGGTGAGAGCAAGAAAGAGGTGTTCAGTCGAGACATATTGATCCTGCATCGCCGATGCGGTTTTTTGAGCATCCTCAAAGACTTGAACCATTTCGCGAGACGGAGTGATCTCCATATTTGAGCCGGTCGACGATGGAAGTCGCTCCAGCTCTCCGTCGACCACACTTTGAATTTGAGTGACATTCGCACCAATCTTTTCCAGAATGGCACGAGGAATCCCATCGGACTCCGCCAACAACGCTGTTAGTAAATGAAGAGTCGCCAGCTGTCTGTGCCCTTTCTCCTCAGCAAGTGCGTGAGCGTTTTGGACAGCTTCCTGCGCTTTCGTGGTGAATTTTTCGATGCGAATGGTCATGTCATTGATCCCCTTGTTGAATTCATTAACGGAACCTACTGCAACCGTCGTACCAACAGCACTAGATATCGTAACACGATAAATGAAAACGTGTTACGCCAAGAGAGCACTCACTAAAGTGCCATTATGGCACCACTACTGTGCACGAAACCAATAACAGGTCGTGCCATTTTGGCACATCTAGTCGTCAAGATTCGCTACTCAAGAGAATCTGGATGATGAGCCACTTTACCACGATACTCGACGGCAATCACTGTGAATCCAATGAAGTCGTAGATTGCGTGCGCAACAATTGGACGTAACAAGTTGAAGTCACCAACCCACCATGTCAGCAAACTGAGAATGCCACCCAGCACTGCGGCGAGTATTGCGTACTGAGGAGACATCGCGTGCAGCAGACCGAAAATAAGATTAGCGATTAAGAATGCTCCAATCGGATTCCAACGAGCCAACCATTGCTCCAGCAGCCCCCGGAACATGAATTCTTCGATAATGCCAACAAGAACAGAGAGAATGAGTAAGTCATACCAGCGACATTGAGCCAGAGAATGCCCGAGAGCATCCCCTGCCTGCTCGCGGACAGAAGCCATCCAACTGAATGCGACAAACATTGCGACAGCAGCAACAGCACCTATTCCGAAATCACGAGTCGACCATTCAACTTGTGACGTGAGTGGAACGCTTGCCCAGTTGGCAATGAGAACCGTGGCACCCAGAAGTGTAATCAGGAATATGCCGGTAAAGGTCAGAAATTCTTCTCTTGTGTCCAGTTTCACTCGTCCGCTTCTTCCTGCTTCTCCAGACACGTTTCGAGGTCGGAAAGTCGACTGTCAATTTGGTTCGCATCAGATTCCTGGAGTTCAAGACCTCCAAAGCGAACATCGTAAAACTTAGAAACGAGATCATCTGGCCATGATTCCAGCCCGTGTCGAGACAACTCTGGCTTCAACTCGTGAAGTGCGAATTGCACGAACTCACGCGCCGTTTGAGTTGGGGTCTGATAAATTTTGCGGCGCTTGAGAATCTTCAAAAACCGGTCATAGAACGCAACATGTTGAATACGCTGCATTGCCTTGGTGTCTTTGGATTTTAACCTTCGATAGAACCTGATGACTCGCTTGGCAACCCAGACAAACGCACTGATAATGAGCAAGAAAACGAAGACGACGACACCTCCTTGCAAGCTCAACCATTTGTCCGGAGATGTCAGAAAAACAAAAAGCTCTTTCAAACTTGATGTCCGTCCCTGAACGATATCTTTGGCGTTATTCCAGCTTTCAAACGCCATTTTCTGAATCGGCTGATAGACCATTGTCTGTTGCTGGCTTTTTGAAAATTGAACACCAGTAATCCAGTAGGACTTCACCACTCGCAGTGTCGCTTTAAAACTTGACCCGGAACCGGCCTTTTCTCGAACCATGACATTCCTGGCCGGTAGAGTTGGGTCGAAAGTACGCCATCTCCCATTAATATAAGCCTCGACCCAACTATGTGCATGAAGCTGTTTCACAGAATACAGGTGACGGCCCTTGTCGTACGTTCCTCCTTTGAATCCACCCACTAAACGAGATGGAATTCCAACAGACCGCAACATTATTGCCATCGAAGAGGCGTAGTATTCGCAGTGGCCCGTTTTGCGGTTGAACAGGAAGTCCTCGATGGGATCGATGCTCGGATCGTCAATACTGAGATCGAGAGAGTATGTAAATTCTTTAGAGTGAGTGAAATAGCGTTCGATAAGCTCGGCTTTTTGAGCGTCGGAGTTTGTGGATCCAACAATCGATTTCGTAAGTTCCCGGATTCTTTGCATATCGTCCGGGACTTGCCTCAGCGGATTTTGATAGATACCCAAAAATTCTGCGATGAAAAACCGACGCCATGAAGTGCGTTCAGACGCAAAATGTGTATCGAAAGGTTGCCGCGTCGAACGAACGATGTATCTGAAATTCCCGGACAAATTGGCGGAATTGCCACGCTTGAGTTCATCCGAGTAGCGTTCGCGAAAAACACGATTGCCCCGAGAAATTGCAGCGGCATAGGTCGTGTCACCAAAACTGAACAGAGCTGGCGAACCGATTGCGTAGACTTGATAACGCTGTGTAACTTCAGCATTCCGTTCGCGTTGCGAGAAACGCTCGGGCGCCCCCTGTCGAAGTTGCCTCCAGCGCCCGTTCTCGTAGATCTCCATGATGGTCCCGCGAAATAACGGCTCTGGACCGAGATAGCCGATATATTCGTCTTCTGAAAACGGTTCATCCGTTGCCGTATGAATGAGTTCCAGCTCAAGAACGACATCGTCATTTTCCAGTATTTCCCCCATATCACCAAGGCGCACTTCATCGGTAAATCCAGTGAGCGGCCTGCCAGCAACCTCGTCGTCTGATAGAAACGAAAATTGACCGATCCAGACTCTCGGAATGAAAATGAAGAAAAGCAAACTCAGGAGTAAACCTATGCCAGTCATCGTGCCGTTCACGGTCACAAACCGCCAATTCAACAGACGAGCATCAACATCGCGTGAGACTCCTTTCCAGGTATCTCCAACAACAAATGTGGCGCCGGTGTCTGAATCGGATTCAGTTGTTGAGTCTCCCTGAAGTGTTGACCGATAAAGCAGAAAGACTGACAACGTCCAGGTTGCCACGAGCGAATAGAGCAACAGTGCTCCTCCAAACCAGAAATGCATGGTCAAGACTGATGCAGTTGCAAGCTGCAAGACGCTCAGCGCACACAGCCACCAAAAGTGGCGAACCTCTTTTCTTTGAATCATGAAGACCCAAGTCAAATAGATAATCAGGTGTCCGCCTGCAAGAAGTCGCGATTCGACCTCTCCATTTGTGAATTCTATATATGCGACAATAAACGCAAGAAGCCCTAGGAAGTTCGCAGCCATCGGAGGCACAGCAATTTTTTCTTCGAGGTCAACAAAAAAGAGCGTTGCCAGAGCAACGATCAGAGAGAACCCCGCAAGTGGAGATCCTTCCGCTATTGCAAAGACAATCCCGGACAGGGAAAGAAGTACCGTCATGCTATAGAGGAGAGCTGTTCGCATTGGCTGGCCTAGGCTCCCTGGACAAAGACGGAGGAGAGTTCATCGAGCGACGTTCCATAAACCTGAGCGTCCAGGAAGCGTGTGTCCGTCGAGTGTTGAACCGCTTTGCGAACGGCTTCAGGGCGAGATGTAATGATCACAACACGTTGCTTCGAAGAGGCTCCGTTATCAATTCCGTTCAGAAATTGATCGACTGCCAATTGCGTTGTTGCCTCCGTTTCCGCGAATGCGTCGAGTAAATTTTCGACGTGCGATTCGGCATGATCTCCACGCCAGGAAAGAGGGTGCTTTGCAATCAATTCTACGACAAGTGAAGACTCGCGACTGTTGCGGAGGTGATCCATGCAGACTGTCGTTGCGAAACTCAAACCTCGCTCGAAGTTTTCCAGAGCTTCTTCTCCAGCATGATTCGTAATCCACCCATCGATGATCAACAACAAGTCGCGGTCGCGGCTTTCATCATAATCGCAGACCATGAGTTCATTGACGCGTGCCGTAGTTCGCCAGTGAATCAGTCTCGGATCATCGCCAGGTCGATACTCGCGAATACGACTCATTTCGTCATTGAACGGTCCCGCCACTGTTCGAACGTCACTGACGAGCTCCGTGGAATTTTGTAGCAGTTGCCGCCACTGAGCGGTGAGGTGTCCCATCCGTGGATAGACGAGTAACTCATCAATCACATCCAACCTGGTTCCACGCTCGACAAGCCCCAAAGGAAAGCGAGTCGTGACACTCACAGGGCCAAACTGGTATCGACCTCGCTCGCGCAAACGGAGTTGATTATGCCCTTGTCTTTCTGATTTTGCTGGTACGCGAACGAAAAGAACTTCCGGAGAAAGCCAACCTTCGCCTTTGGTGATCGAGTCATGGACCGTCATCAGCCAGGCAGGCAGCCAGGAGTTTTG
>DAOUPA010000479.1 GCA_030626405.1 Planctomicrobium sp. | reverse complement strand
GCGAAGCCACTCGCTTAACAACGAATCCATTCTACCGCATTGTCCGGTGTTTTTCTTCCCTTCAATACAAAACGTCAGGAGACCTGCGATGACGGATGGCGACAACAAAACGGGATCGAGTTCGCGCGACGCGCTCCATGCGTGGGAAGAGTTCGTCGGGGCCCTTCACCAATCGTCAACTGTCTTTCTTTGCTTCCAGGCTCCAACATCTTGGTGACTGGAATGGCCCTGAGTTCCATGGCTGTAGACAGTCCCGCAACTCGATTGACCGAGCGACTGGAAATATCCGGTCCAATCGTGTTCAAGGTTTTTATACCCCGCGGTCTTCGTTATTGCTTTCGGAAATCGGTTGGAGTCATCCCTGTGGCGGAACGAAACGTTCGCGCGAAGGCGCTGTGGTCGCAGAAGCCACAATCTACCGCAATTTCAGAGACAGACTTTCCAGTCTCTCGCAGCAAGCGGGATGCAGCCGCGATGCGGGTTTTTGTAATCAACTGACTCGGTGTCATCCCAAAGAGTCGTTTGGTAAGACGTGCAAGTCGTTGAGGAGAAAGCTTGGACTGCTTCGCAAGCCAAGCGGGAGTGACTGCGGTCGTTAGATTCTGCTCGAATGTTTCCAAAATGGTTGCGAATGCGATAGGAATTTCGTGAGGCTCGACCGGAGCACGGACGTCGCGTGAGAATCCAACCAGTCCGATAATCTTTCCACTGGAGTCGTGAATTGCGAGTTTCGTCGTCAGGCACCAGACGGGTTCGTGCGGTCGATGCCATTGCATTTCCAGATGGTTGATCAGAGGCTTACCTGTCCGGAGCACTTTTGCGTCTTGCTCGGAGGGAACTCGTCCAAAGTCGCCTGGGCAGATGTCACAGGGGCGATTACCAATCACCGCTGACTTGCGTTTCAAACCGTGCCGCTCAACGAGCGAATTATTGACCGCAACATATCGACCATCCAGGTCTTTTACAAAAAATGCGGTGTCCAGCGACTGGTCGAAGAGTCTTTCCAGCAAAGGGATGTCTATGGACGACACTTGCGACGGTATGCTGTCGGCGGGCTCTTCTGTGCGCGAATTCATGATTTGACGCGACTCTTGTTCAAGAAGTTCTGCGAATCTAAGGCTACAATATAGGCCAACAGCTGTGTGGTGTCTTGTTGACTGACTTCGATGCAGTCGGCATTATCTGAGTAACGAGAGATACGATGAACATAAAGAGTTCGCTTCCTCTGCTCGCGATGGTTGCGGTCATACTGTGTGCTCGGACGACGGTTTCGATCGCCGCGGAAACAAGTCCAAAACCCAACGTGCTGTTTATTGCGGTGGACGATCTGCGTCCCGAGTTAGGCTGCTATGGTGTGGAGGACATCAAGACGCCATGTATCGATGCGTTTGCGGAAAACGGAGTCAGATTCAATCGCGTTTACTGTCAGTTGGCGGTTTGTAATCCGTCGCGAGTCAGCGTGATGACAGGCTTGCGTCCAGATTCAACCAGAGTCTGGGACTTAGTGACCGACTTTCGGAAAACAATCCCCAATGCCGTCACCATTCCACAGCATTTCCGCAAGCACGGTTATCATGCCGTTTCTTACGGGAAAATCTTCCACAATACTTTTCCGGACAACGTGTCATGGGATGAACCTCACCACTTCCCCGAAATCTCCCAGCTCTGGTCGAACGAGGCAAAGCGGAGCCTGACTGAATTTCGTAAAAGGCTACGCGCCGAAGGGAAAAGTGATTTTCGTATTGGGAGGACGCGTGCCGTTGCAACGGAAATCGTCGATGTTTCCGACAGTGAGCACCTCGATGGTGCCATCGCCGACCAGGCTATCGCCGCGATGCAACGGCTAGCAAATGATGATCAGTCTTTCTTCCTTGCTGCAGGTTTTATTCGTCCACATCTCCCTTTCGTGGTTCCGCGAGAATATTGGGAGCTTTACGACCGCGACAAGATTCCGCTTGCCACCAATCCGTACTTTCCTCACGGGATGCCGGACGTGGCGTTCGGTGATCGTTCACTGGGTGGGTTTTATGAACTGCAAGTCTACATGGATTATTTTGATAGTCCGTCGCCGTTCGAGCATCCTCTCACGGAATCGCAACAGCGAGAGTTAAAGCATGGCTACTACGCATCGGTTTCGTTCATTGACAAACAAATTGGGCACCTGCTTGATGAATTAGATCGACTTGGTCTGACCGATAATACGATTGTCGTGCTGTGGAGCGACCATGGCTGGAAACTTGGGGAGCACAACGGTTGGTGCAAGCAAACCAACTACGAGATTGACAACCGCGTTCCATTGATCATCCACGCCCCTGCTGCAAAGGCCAATGGCAAGTCGTGCGACTCGCTCGTCGAATTGATCGATATCTATCCGACTCTTTGTGAGTTGGCGGGACTGCCAGTACCGGATTTCCTTGCCGGTGCGAGCCTCGCCCCGTTGCTTGACGATCCATTAGGAAAAGTGAAAGACGCTGCATACTGTCAGTTTCCACGAAATCACAACGGTCGCAACTACATGGGTTACGCCATACAGACCGACCGATATCGATTTATTGAGTGGCTGGATCGAAAGACGGAAGAGGTCGTGGCTACCGAACTGTACGACCACACCGCTGATCCAGATGAGAACACCAACATCGCAGACCAATCTGAGTCTCAAGAAACGGTCAAGGCGTTACACGAAAAACTACAACGAGTCATTCCAAGCCCGCTGCCGAAGCGGGTTCCTCGACTCAGCAAGAAGCCTGTTCTGAAGATCGTCAACCAGCGTCCGAATTCAGTCGTCGTCTATTGGGTGACGCCCGCGGGAAAGCGGCTCAAACGAAGAACGTTGGCCCCCGGTCAAACACACACGTCCAACACGACAATTGGTCACAAGTTTGACGTGGAAAACGAAGATGGCAAACAGATACGCCACATCGTGGTCAAAAAAGACGGGCAAGTTGAAAACATCAAGGTACTGAAGCCTCAGGCATCGCAATCGAAAACACGCCCGAACATTGTTTTCTTCATGGCGGATGATTGGTCCTGGCCACACGCGGGGTTCTTAGGTGATCCGGTTGCCAAAACACCCAATATGGACCGCATCGCCCGGGAGGGAGTAATCTTCGAGAACGCGTTTGTATCGACGCCGTCCTGCACTCCCAGCCGGCTGACCATCCTCACCGGTCAACACCACTGGCGATTGAGAGAGGGCGACAGTCTCGGCGGTTCGTTACGTGAAGAGTACAACGTCTACACCGAAATGCTCCAGGCAGATGGATATCGAATCGGGTGGTTCGGTAAGGGAGTCTGGCCCAGCCAGCATACCTTCCGCAAGCGTGATTCATTCGGAACTCGCTTTCCCTCTTTCAATGATTTCATCAAAGAAAGAAAGCCCGGTGAGCCGTTTTGTTATTGGCACGGCGGGCAGGACCCACACCGACCTTACGATTACCAGAGCGGAGTCAAGAGTGGCATCAAGCTGGAGAACATCAAAGTCCCTGCATGCTTGCCCGACAACGAAACTGTGCGCAGTGATCTGGCTGACTATTACTGGGAAGTCGGGCGATTTGATCGTGAGATCGGTCAAGTGTTGGCGAAGCTCGAAGCGATGGGTGAGTTGGACAACACGATCCTTGTGGTCAGCGGCGATAATGGCATGCCGTTTCCTCGCTGCAAAGGCACACTGTATGACTTGGGAACGCGAGTACCACTGGCGGTGCGCTGGGGCGACAAGGTCAAAGGCAAACGGAAGGTCTCCGATTTCGTCACCTTGTGTGATTTCGCACCGACGTTTCTGGAAGCGGCGGGATTGAAGCCGGGCAAAGACATGACCGGGCGTTCGTTACTTCCAGTGCTGACATCCAACAAGTCCGGTCAGATCGAACCGGCTCGCACATTCGTGCTGACTGGTCTGGAACAGCACGTTTACTCCAATCCGTCCCGGGCCATACGCACAGCAGACTATCTTTACATTCGTAACTTTGAACCCGAAAAGTGGTTCACAGGTGAAGAAGAAGGCAGAGACCTGAAGTACGACTTCGCGAATTTCAAATGGCCCTCCGTAGCTGAGGCTTTTTCATTCAATTACGACCCATCGCCGACGAAGCAGCTCATGCGACTGAATCGCGACGATAAAGCGATCAAACGCTTTGCCGATTCAGCGTTCGACAGTCACCCAGAAGAGGAATTGTACGACCTGCGTAAAGATCCAGGTCAACTTCGGAATGTCGCTTACGATGCTGTGTATGCCGCAGAACGAAAAGAGCTTCGTGCGCGCCTGGATGCTGAGCTTCGTGAAGCGGCAGATCCTCGCATTCCGTAAAAGATGACACCGACCAGAAGCAACCAGCGAAGTCACACACGTCGCAATTCAGAAAATAAATGGAGAACTGAAGAATCACTCTGTTCAGTGATTGCTCTACTACGATCGATATCAAACCATGAAAAGTGTTAGCATTTTCAATCATGTACTCGGACCGGTGATGCGTGGGCCATCCAGTTCGCACACGGCAGGCGCATTCCATATTGGATGCATGACGCGTTCGATCTTAGGTGGAACTCCACGGCGGGTGAGGTTGGCTTTTGATCCGTCCGGTTCCTATGCAGCCACATATGTGACACAAGGGGCCGACCGCGGTTTTGCGATGGGCTTGCTCGGCAAGTCGCTCATCGACGAATCCTTCTTCACGTCGCTTCAAGATGCTCCACGTGCCGGGATGGAAATCGACTTTGAGATCCGCAAGCTTGCCAATCCTGACCACCCCAATACGGTGGAGATGGACCTTACTGCGGTCGATGGAACGCAATTGCAAATTGTCGCGAGGTCGATCGGTGGTGGCGAGGTAGAAATTACGCGAGTGGATGGTCGTCCGGTGCTTTTCAACGGGTCGGCTTACGAGACACTCGTGGAAGTTCCCGCTGCTCTGGAGCCAGTCGTAGAGGATTCACTTGGGGAGAATGTCGCTTGGATTGAGGAACAGGTTTCTGCGGCTGACAACGGGAAGAAGCGACTGGTCGGGCGGAGTCGCGAACCGCTCCCAGACGAATTGCGTCGTGAAATATTGGACCTCGATAAAGCCGCGAGAATCTGGGAATCGACTCCTGTCTACTTCGTTGCACCTGGTGAGCCTATGTTTACGAGCGCGGCGGAAATGGTCAATCT
>DAOUPA010000049.1 GCA_030626405.1 Planctomicrobium sp. | reverse complement strand
TTACGATTCATGGCAACTCCGTTTGATACCATGCATCAATCATCCACCGATCAATCTGATCGTAGCTGTGCATGAGATTCTTTGGATAACCTTGGACATTCTTCCGAATGACCAAATACCGCTGAAGTTCCCAAAGAGGAAAGACTGCTGTGTCGCTCCAGAGATGGCGATGCAAAGTTTGCAAAGAGGAAATTGCGCGGCTCTGATCACTCGTACGATCAAGTTGAATGAGTTCCTGTTTGAGCCAATCGGGATAGCGTCTGAGGTCGTCGAGGTTCGCACGTTCCTGAATTGTTAAAAACGGCCAAATCTCAACAAGCGGTTCTGCCATCTGAACCGACCGGTAGATGATGTCCCAATTCTCAGGGCGAGGTTCGTCAGCCATTACAAGCTTGACGTCAAGTTTAAGTTTTCTCCAGGTACTGGCGATCTTCTTTGCAACTTCTTCGGCTGTCGGACCTGGGGCAACAATCATTGTCAGCGGCGGGATGCCATCTTTGAGCTGTTTTCTCGATGCGAGTAACATCGCAAATGCTGCCGACAAATCATAACGTCTCGGTTCGACCAAAATGTTCCGTCCTGGATTTGAAGAAAGGAAAGGAGATGCGACGATCTTGCCGTTCATGGCTTTGGGGTCACGGAGAACAACCTCTCGCAAGAGATTGTCACGATCGACTGCATACGCGAGAGCAGTCCGCAACTCGCGATTTTGAAGCGATTTGCTGGCAGGATTGAATTGCAAAAGATGAGTTTCTGGCAACTGATAGGGGATTACAAAGAATTGTTTCATAAATTCTTCGTCGTTCTGCATTCTACGTATGATCCAGTCTGGCAAACCAGAAACCATTGAGACTTCACCACGTGAAAGACCCTGCGCTGCTTTTTCGTAGGAGTCGTAGCGGTGTTCGATGATCTCCGCAACATGGTACTTTGGAAGTCCGGGAGGCTCTTTAATCTTGCGTTGGTAGACAACGGTTTTTTCATCCTGACTCGCCAGTTGGAAACCACCAGGGTCCACGGAATCGTCGTCGAATTCGTTATTTTTCACCGTCATCTGAATCTTGGCGAGGAGCGGTTCAATTCGTGGCGGAACTCGACGAAAGGCAAGAGTAAATTCTGTCGGAGAATGGACTTCGACCGACTCGATATACGAGGCCATCCGCTCGTCGTAATCTGGATGATCAGGGTTGAGTCGATTGAAAATGAGCGGTGCAATCTCGGCTGTCGTGAGAACGGCCTGCATTTCAGACGGTTGGCGAAATTGCTTAAGCGTGAAACGCATTTCGCGACCGAGATCTGTTGGTTCCCATTCGTCAATGAAACGCGTTCGATAATACGCGGTTCCATCTCTCAGGCGGTCCAGTTCAAAGAGAGTCAAACTGGTCAACCGACGTTTTCTAGCATCGGGAGGCGCAAGAGCAAAATAGGCGTCTGCATTTCCTGGAGCATCGATCACGCCAACGTGTAATCGCTGAAAACGTTCAGCATGTGTGCGATGGGGACCTCGCAAATTTTGAGCCAGTGGCCAAACTCTCGCTGCTTCATCAACTAATTCTGCCGCTTTTCCGAAATCACCACTCGCGCTCGCTGCATTCGCCTGATCGAGAAGTTTTGTGACTGTTGTTGCGAGTTGGTTACTGAATGATTGATAGAGAGGTCGATCAGGATAGCGTTGGCGAATCCAGTTCAAGTAGAACTGCGCTTGCGGGTAGTCTTCTTTTTCAACAGCTTTTTCAACGAGCGCCTGAATCGCCCGTTCGGCTTGCTGGGATAGTCCCGGAAAGCTTTTATTGAGAAGGTAGACTTCGTCAAGCAGCATCAAACTGCTGGCATAGTCCTCCTTCTCGATTCTCAGCCTGGCATCGAAGAAGACAATTTTCGTGTGGGCCTCATCCATTCCAGGCCAAGAATCCCACTGACGACGGAGCCGGTTGAGAAGTTCGAGCGACTGATCGATATTATTTTCTTTCAGGAGTTCATCGATTCGCCGAATCATTAAATCTTCGTGGTGAATGATCTCGACAATCTGACGAATAGGAAGACGGAATTCGGGGTTCCCCTGGACGTTTGGAAGCGAGACATCCAATTTCCTTAATTCGGCGAGCTTCTCAGTGAATCGTTCTCTTTGATCCGGGGAAACTTTTCGTCTCTCGGCTTCTGTTGCTTCGATTTCTGTCTGGCGGAGTGCAAGTGTATCAGGGCGTGGAACTAGTGACTCCACCGTCAACACGCCACCTGTGTTTAACACGATCCAGTCCTTAGGAGTGTCGTTCAACAGTTTCTTGACTGTGGGAAGGACCATTTCCTCTAGAGTTGGCAATTTCTCCTCGATTTCGGGCTGAGCATGCAAGCTGCTCGCTGAAAAGAGAAGTAAGCAAATTATTGAAACGGAGTATTTCATGAATGAAGAGTGCGTTTGCTTATGAGGATTCATTGAGACGGAAAAGAGTTCCATCGACAGCGATGACAAAGAGGTTCTTTCCAATTTGAATGGGTCCTGACGATAGAACCGAATTCACTTTTTGCAGATTCGTCACTTCACCGGACTCTGGGTTGAGATAACTGACGTTGCCATTTTGCTGTGCAACAACGATGCTCGATTCGGTCTTGGCGATCCCTGCAACCGAGATCAAATTCAATGGCATCGTGAAGATGTCTGACAGATCCTCCGGCTTCATCGCGTGCAATAGCTTGCCACCAGATTCGGCGAAAACGATGCCTTCAATGAAAAATGGTTGGTTCGAAATTGGCTGAGCGAACTGCTTTGTCGCAATCGGATCAAGTCGTGTGGTATTAAACAAAGTCAGAGTTCGAGATGCATCGGCGATGGCAATCTGTTGATCGTTTGAAACAGCACTGACAAGTACGTCGACACCGAGTTCGATTTTCGCAACTTCAGCCAAGTGTGGTCGAGGTGACGATTGCAATTTGAGCAACAACACGAGGCCCCTTTGTGTGACTGCAACAACCTGGTTCTCACCAGCGGGGGTGACACTTCGCCACGTATGATCTTTTCCAGTCGGCAGAACGTAATCTTGAACCGCAGATTGACCAGATAAACGTGCAACGTGGAGACGCCCAGAAAGTGGAAGTACGACTCGACTCCCAAGAGCACACGGAGGAGCTTGTAAAGGTTCCGGAATTCTCGGAGACCCTTCAATTTGTCCGGCTGCGTTGATAATCCACAAACGTGGTTCCGGGTTTCCACAAGCAACCGCAAGTCGATTTCCTGAAATGGATGCACCAACAAGCGGGTCAACCAGATCCTGATGAAGAGGAAGCCTGACAGACGCGTTCGTCAAAAACGAACCGCCTGACATTTGTCGGGCACCAATTCGGAATGCGTGCCCAGCTTCATTCACCGCGGCCACGTTCACAGTATCGCCTCCTTGTCCCGTGATGGCTAACAGTTTTCCACCTAGAACGACTTGCCAGTCACTGGTCATGTCAGTCCGATCCGTCCGCGTGTATGTCACAGCATCAGTGAATGGGCGGCGGCGGGCGTTGAGGAGAAATCCGGAAACCATTTGCAGCGGCTGCGTTGCAATCCCTGGTGCTGTCGGGTTCCCATCGGGTTGAAGGGAGTCAGTCGTCAGTTGGAGCCGATTGAGTGCATCAGTCGCCATCCAAACTTGACCATTCGGACCTGAGAGCAAATTGATACTTTCGCTCAATGTTCCCTGACCTTCAAAAATTGGTCCCGCCGTCAGCGGCGGTTGCCCCGGATCGTCCGAGACAGAAAACGCGTTGATCTTTTCACCAGTCACTGGAACAAACAATGATCGACCGCGAATCACAGGATCATCGATTACCCTTCCTGTGACCTTGGCGGAATCAATCTGCTTGACAGGTTTCTTTGGGTCCGCTGCATCCAGAAGACGCAATGTGGCGGAATTCGTTTTGTTTTCAATCATCAATACATACGGTCCCATTGCAAGAAGTGGTGCTTCGATGGAAGCAGGTTGCTGTCCTAGATAGGACACCTGAACACATTCAAAAGGGCGTTTGCTGATGGTGTAGCAGACTTCTTCGTTTCCAGAGACGAAAAGATATTGATCATCGCGGAGCTCGACGGGAGACGAGATTGGTTGCGAAAACGTTAATGTTCCCGCAAGCATCCCGGTCTCAAGATCGACAGCCAAAAGGCGACCTGATTCCGTTGAAACATAAATCGTATTATCAACGAGAAGTGGGCGACCGCTGACGAAATCGTTGATCGCCTGCCGCCAAATCAATTGTCCAGTCGTCTGATTGAGACGGACGAGTTCGAGGTGGTTTGTGTCGAATAGAATGACGCTAGGCAGTTGAGACTCTTGCAATGGGAAGAATGGAGAATCGAATCCGATGACACGCCTCCAAATTGGATCACCCGTCACGAAGTCGACCCCATAGCAGCAATCTTTAACCACAGCGATGACAGACTTTCCAACGGAAACTTCATCAATGCTCGTTCGTCCATGAAAACTGAGAGAAAGCGGAACGGCCGTCGACTTGTGGTCTTCTGCAGTCGCTTCGGTGTCATCGTCAACATGAACAACTTTTTTCTGTTCCAGTTCAAGAGCTTTATTGAAATACTCAACCACCTTCTTGTCTGTCGCAAACGTTCCGCGATCTGTTGGAGATTTTTTAGGGTACCGAACCAAAAGGTCGCGACGAGCTTTCAATGCTTCAAGTGGAGAAGTTTCGGCTGGGTCTTCGTTGCTGAGCGCTGCTTCCATGCGATCAATGTGCTCCTTATACACACTATTCTTAAGGATAGACGCTTCAGAAAAACGCAACTCCGATTCAATTTGATTAAGCGTTTCTGTTGGTGGAGCATCCTTGGGGGCATATGTGCTGAGAATCGTGCGTGCTTCGCGCGAAATTTTCAACAACGAAGGATCGAAACGTTTACCGGCAGCCTGAGCGGCCTCAACGGAAATCTTCTTCGCGTGCGTCACAATTTCCGGATGCAGAGCTTCGAAGGCATCCTCTCGATCAGAGTTTTCGCGAATGAATGCTCGTAGTTGAGCCAAACCTTCTTCGAAATTTGGTGTTGCACTTTCGATTTGCTGTCGAATTTTTGCAAGACCAAGGAGAGTCTTGGCCTCTTCGGTGATGTCCTGACGAGGATAGACGATGATGAAGTTGTTGAACTCGTTGATGGCGTTTTGAAATTTCCCATCATCATAAACAGCCTTGGCCTGATCAAACACCTGCTGTGTCGTTTGACGAAACGCCATGAAGTAGAAAATGGCTCCCGACAACATCAGTACAACTGCACCTCCAGCCAGTCCAAGAACCAACGGTGAACGCAGAGGATCTTCTTCACCCGGTCGTCGCTGTTGAGACCGCATCGCCTCGCGCATACGAGGACTAAGCGGATCATCCTGGGGGATTGACGATGGCTTGGGAGCCGGTTCACTTTGCTTAGGCTGTGCAGAAGATGCCGCCGGGGCCGATTGCTTCGATTTCGCTTCTGGGGCCGGTTTCGTTTTCGGCTTTGGCTTCTTCTTTTTGGATGGCTGCCTTTTTCCGGACCCTCGACTCTCGGCAGCGAGTGCTGCGAGACCTTCGGCAATACTTCCGCCGCCTAAGTCCTCGTCTTCTTCATCCATGACGTCCAGATCGTCATCGAGAATATCGTCTTCGTTGATCTCGTCCACAGCGGGTGTTGCCTTTTGAGAAGCCGGTTTTGGAATAGAAGGCACTTCTTCTGAGAGCGGCTTCAAACCAAGTTCTTTGTCATTTTCTTCAGGTGCAAGAGCGTCTTTGCCATCGTCTTTTCCGTCACGAAAGCGAATATCGACTGAGCCGAACCGAAGTGTATCGCCCGCTTTCAATGTTGAACGTTGAACCAAGTTTCCGTTCACTTCAATTGGCTCAGTACCTGCAGCAACGGCTTCATACCCGTCTTTCCCCCAACTGATGCGGCAGTGCATAATCTCAACCCGATCTTCATCGATCGTAATATCCGTTGAGACATGGCTACCGATCGTCAGCGGCTGTCGTTTGGACAGCTTCTTCTGATCCACTTCGCCAGTGATGTGAATAATTTCAAGGAAAGCCATTCGTTAACCTGTTGCTCAATCGAGCTATTTAATCGCGTGTCCTTGCTGAACAAGGCGTTTCGTATTTTTGCAATGAATTCTGTTTGATAAAATGAATATCGATTGATATCAATCGTCACCCTTCTTGATAGCTCGGCGGATCCGCTGCATCTGAACTTCGATCCCCGCATCTGTTACTGCAACGACAAGGCCATGTCGGGAGTTAGGATGAGCCTCAATGAGCATTTCAGTCTTCCCTTCATTCCCGATCTTTGCCGCCAGAACATCTACGAGTTCACCAGTTCCGGAAACAGCGACATCGTCAACGCGAATATTGTTTTCAGCATCAATTTCAACAACGACCGACTCTTCCTCTAGATCTTCCATCGTCACCGATTGAGCGGCTCCTTCTTCGTCTGGTTCTGGTGGAGCGGTTTCCATCGATTTTTGCATGCTGAACGAAGCAGTAATCATGAAGAAAATCAGCAACAGGAAGGTGACATCCACCATCGGAGTCATATCCATCCCGGAATCGTCAAGTTCCGAATCTCCCAGGCTGAAGTCATCCTCTTCTTCGTCTTCTTCTATCCAGAGGTTTTTCTTTTGTGACCATTCCGTCTTAATCTCTGCCTCTGAAAGCGAGGCCTGCCCGGTATGGACAATCTCCATCTTTCCTGACTCATCTTCTTCGGCTTCTGCTTCTACGTTTGCGATGAGTTCTTTCGGAACTGGAACATCGATTCGATGCACGCACTCAGGGCACGTTACCGTCTTCCCCGCTTTCTTGCGGGTGATGCTGAGCTTCTGCCCGCAATTGGAGCATCGAAACACGATGGGCATGGGCGTTCTCTAACCTGCTCTCGATCAACGGTGACACATTCTGTCTCGCGGTCTTAGACAGAAATAAATTGCCTGAGCTTCTACCGCAGGCATGAATAACTACTTTTTGTCCATGACGCCGACATAAAAAACCAATTCAGCTTCAACTTCGTTTGCAGCCCGTGCAACTTCTTCAACAAACCCTGACGCCACATCAGTGTCCGCTTTGATAATCACAAATAACTTGCCTTCGGAAACTCCCTGTTTGACATAGGCGGTCACCTCTTCTGTTGAGGCCGGCCCATTATCCTTCGTTCCATCTGAGAGATAAATTTCGGGATCGCCTTCGGTATTAAAAATCGTAAGTGTTGTCGCCTTTGATGTTGGAATCCCCTGGCCATGCTTGGCGGGAGGGATATTGACCGTCGCCGCCTGCTTCATGTTGGAGGTGACCATAAAAAAGATCAGCAGTAGAAACGTCACGTCGATCATGGGCGTGATGTCCATCTCGTCGTCGTCTTCTTGATTCCGTGTACTTTTTCCGAAAGCTACCGCCACTCTTGATTCCTGTCTTGAAGTTCGTTTCTCAAAAAATTTGGAACAGCAAATTAGCCCTCAGCCATGACCTTTTCCAAGTCATGCAGAAATTCACTTAAATGTTCCTGCACAGCATCAGTCATTTTGCCTTTCTTCACCTGCACACCTGACGCGAGGATCGTCAAAGGAATCGCGATCATCAGTCCACAGGCGGTTGTGAACAATGCAAAGCTAATGTCCGAGGCGAGATCTGCTGGATTGACACCACTTTCTGAGGCGCCAGCGATTTTTGCAAACGCTAGAATCATCCCAGAAACAGTTCCGAGCAACCCAAGCATCGGTGCCGTCTTCACAATGGTTCCAATCCAGGAAAAACGATACTCCAAGTCTGCAAGAACATCACGTTCATATTTCTCGGCCAGTAAAAGGCGAAGCTTGGACAGTCCTCGGTCTCGATGTGCCAAAGCAACCAGAATCATCTGTGCCAGCGCTTTACTCCAATAAGGAGGAGAATCGCAGAGGTCAGCGATTCCATCGAAGTCGCGGCGATAGAGGAGCTCTCGAACTTCGTCAAGAAATTCGGCTGAACGAGCGGCGCTGGAAAATCGCTTCTGTGAAATTTTCCGAAATAGCAGAACCGCACAAAACACTCCATACAGCGCTGCAAACGCCATTGAGGTGTAAATAACTGGTCCCGCCCATTGGAGAACAAGATTCATGAATCATGCCTTTGCTTTTGCAGCAGCTAAATTATCTCAAGTATGTTTGTCTGGTGACAATAAACTGGTAGCCCGATCCTTTTTTTGCCACAACGAAATACGTCCGACGAATCTCAGACGCTTTCCGCTTGGCGTAGTTAAATTCGACTTGAAGCAACAACTGCTCCGTCTTCTTGGGGTAGAAGTGAAACAGGATCGCGTCGGAAACGTCGACGTTAATTTTCTGGAATAACTTTTCGTCGGCAGCTTTGCGATTACCGGCCTGCCACGTCATGTAAAGACGTTTCTCACTCTTGCCGGAAGTCTTCACTGTTTTCTTGGGAGTCTGGCTCATATTGGTCATTAAGATGAGCTGACCACTGGGAACGAGCGCGCCCATTTCGATACCAAAAAAGTCCAACTGCTTGGCATAATCGGCGACCGATGATTTGTCCGAATAGCGAATAAACCAACGTTCTTCGTTAGAAATGGCATTCCCAGGACCGTTACCAAGGTGCTTCCGACCGGTCCCGACTGCACTGCCTGGAGTACCGGGTTGACTGACCGGAATGGCGTTCACCTGTTGTGTCGCCACATCAGCGAGTTCAACAATGTCTTCGACAAACTCAGTCAATTCCGCCTCTTCGAGAACTTCTTCTGTTGGTGAGGGATTTTCCGTTGGATCTTCTGGCGACTCCAGTTGCAACGTTTCATCAGGAACTCCGTCTTCCTCACCCCCGACTTCAACCATTTCCATCAAGACCAAAGATTCAAATTTTGGTGGTCGAGTTGTCGCCCACCAGATGATGATGGCAACCACAACCAAAATCAGACCAAATACGAACGCAATCATCCCGGCGCCCAGCTTATCAAAAGCGGTCACTTTCAGGACAGGCTCTCGAATCAGGAAAGGCTCTCGATGATTTGATGACGCAGACGTTTGTCTCGTCGCCTTCGGTTCAGAGGGTGGCATACGACGAATGTTGTTGGTGTGAGTTGTGAACGGTTTTGAGAGAGAAACTCCGACACTTCTGAAAGATGTTATGCAAAATGCTATGTAGTTGCCATCATGTGTGTCAACGAGCTAGCCACGAACGCAATAACGCTTGCGTCAATTTCGATCATGACACATCGCATTACTACAAATTCCGGTCCTCAATTGAGAACGATGTCACATCCTCATGGATTCAACCAATGAACCACATACTATTTACGTCCTTCTCGGAGGCAACTCTCGTGAACGTGAAATCAGTCTTCAATCTGGGGAAACTGTAGGGCGTTCGCTACGAAATTCCGGATACGATGTCATTCTCGTCGATCCGTCGAAGATCGATCTCAACAATGTCAAATGGAGGGCAAACGCGATTGCCTTCATCATGCTCCATGGGGAGTTTGGCGAGGATGGTCAAATTCAGGCTCAGCTTGAAACTCTAGGTATCCCGTATACCGGAAGCGACGTTAATACGTCTCTGTTGGCATTTCACAAAGCAGCATCGAAAGAATTGTTCTCCAACGCAGGTTTGAAGACTCCAGAGTGGCGATTGCTGAACTCGAACGCCTCGCGCGAAGAAGTCAACGCAGCGGCAAAAGCTCTGCAAAGTTCACTGGTCGTCAAACCAGAAAGCCAGGGGTCCAGCCTCGGGGTTTCTGTGATCAAACACCCGAACCAACTGTGGGATGCGTTCAATGATGCGAAGCAACTCGACGAAAAGGTCTTAATTGAAACAGCCATTACTGGTGAAGAATGGACCGTGGCATTGATCGACGATCAACCGTTACCTTCAATTCGAATCTCATCTGGAAATCAGTTTTTTGATTACTCGGCGAAGTACACTGATAATCAAACCGAGTACCACATCGCTTCAGTGACAGAAAGCAAAACTGCGCAGACTGTGACGAATGTAAGCCTTCAAGCATGCCGGGTGCTGAAGACCTCTGGTCTCTGTCGTGTTGACCTTATGGTTGATCAACACGGAGTCGCGTGGCTCTTGGAAGTGAACACAATTCCCGGCATGACTGACCATAGCCTCGTTCCCAAAGCAGCCTCTCACCTCGCCTGGACGATGAACGACTTGTGCGAGCGGATTCTTTTCTCTGCTTTAGCTGACCGTTAGAAACTGAATACTGACCGTAACAGCAACGACAGTTCCGACCTTATCTGAAATCACTGGTCTCTCACAGATTCACTACGGAACTCGCAGCACCACCGTCTCCAAGTGGTAGGTTTCAGTAAGAACTCGTTGCCTCTCTATGGATGGACAGGCCGACCAACACTCGTCCCAGCATTTCGAGATCAAGGGTCACGTGCTCCGTTGAGGTTGAAGGCTTCGAGTTCGGGTGCCACTGGCGGAGCCAGTGGCACCCCGGTTGGTACACCTTTCACAAACCCTAACACCTAACCACAACAATGCCTCCCGTAGCCAAGGCGAAAAAAACGAAGGGAGCCAAAAAAGCTCCTGCGAAGAAAGCGACTCCACCAAAGGAGACATCGCCTATCGTCGCCGCTGCGCGGAACTGGTTCTTTCGTCCGACACCGCTCATCATTACTGCATTTTTAATTTCAGTTGTCGTTCTGGTTCCATACCTGCCGCACTTGTTGCCCGACTTGGCAGGGCTGGAAGAGTATCAGTTTGAAATGGAGCAAATCGAGGTCAACGAACCGCATGGCTGGGTTCCGACTCATTTGGTCGACGACATTCTCATCCAGTCTGATTTGCCACAACAGGTCTCGCTGCTACAGCCAGGGTTATGCCGAGATGTCGCCGTGGTATTCTCAAAAAACCCATGGGTGCGTTCAGTACAATCCGTCCGTTTAACTCAAAAGCCAGCTGTGCGTGCTCACCTTGAATACCGGCAACCGGTCGCATTGGTGGAAACTTCCGAAGGTATGCTGCCTGTCGATATTGAAGGCGTCCTGCTGCCAGCTTCTGACTTCACAGTGGATGACATTGACCGCCTGCCTCATATTACGAACGTACCCTCTGCGCCAGAAGGTAGCGTTGGTCAGCCGTGGGGAGGGATATTGGTCGCCTCAGGTGCAAAAATTGCAGCGGCGTTGACACCTCAGCACAACATGAAAAAATACTGGAACCGATTCGAACTCACGTCCGTCGTCGTCCCGACAGTAAGTGATGGTGTCGTCACTGCGGACGAGCTCACTTTTGAGTTAGCAACATCCGGTGGCAGCCGAGTCGTCTGGGGCAAACCACCAGGAGCAGATGACCTTGAACCAACAGTCGAACAAAAAATCGGCCGCATGGAGCAGTACCTTACCAGATACGGAAAGTTCGACGAACCAGATGGTCCCTACCGAATCGACATCCGCCTCTTCGACGCGATCTCTCTCATTCCACTCGGAAGAACAATCCATTAATTGCAAGTGAGCTTGTTTCGAATTTGACGCAACTTTAGTTCACGTCGAATTCGCCGGAGCAGAAGTCGGCACTGTCGTAGAAGCGGCTGCCGTCGGTCCAACCTTTGTGACCTTCGTACCCATCGACTTTGTATGTTTGTTGAATGCAGTTGAACGCGGTTCCGACGTCTTCCAGTTCATTGTTAATGTTCAAGGCAAGTTCGGAGAGTCCGACGATGAGTCCGAGGACAACGATGGTTGAGACCAGGACCAGTTCGGCGGAGACAATGAAACCAGCTTCGTCGTTGAGCAGTGATGAGCAGAGAGTTTTCATCGCGGGGTTCCTTGTTCGGAGTGTGTTGTATTGTTGAGTGGCACAAATGCAGAGCGGATGCCAAAAGTGATAAAGAACCTTGACACTTCTCGCAAAATGGACTGGCTCTCGAAGCTCAACTCCGATCTCAGTAACGACTTACTGCAATGTTTCAGGAACTGAATTCATGGAGACACAGTTCTTGATCAGCGAGCTCGCGATGTTGGTTTTTTTCCACACGAGTTGATTGTGGAGATTCACCCGGTTCGTTGAGATGAAGTAAGATCAATGTGAACAAAGACTTGCCAGTCGTGTTGCATTTCTTCATCAACGTTGTCTTTATGCAACGGAGCGAAGCTGTCCAATGAGTCGTCTTTCTTATACGGAACGCGTGAACGAAGATCCCATCATCCTGATGGATGGAGCAACTGGAACTGAATTGCAACAGAGGGGGTTTGAACTGGCTTCTCCAGGCTGGTCAGCCGCAGCAATTCGGGAAACTCCTGAAACCCTTCTTGAAATTCATCAGGACTATGTCAATGCCGGTGCAGAAATCATCACCGCAAACACCTTTCGAACTCATGCAAGAAACTTGCAGGAAACAATGTGGAAGAATGACGCCCGTCTTCTCACGCAAGAAGCTGTCGATATCGCCCGACAAGCGTCAAATAAATTCACTTACGTTGCCGGATCAGTGGCTCCTTTAGAAGATTGCTATTCGCCGCAGTTGACTCCTTCGAAAACTGAACTCGAAGTAGAGCATTCTCAGCACATTCAGAATCTGGTAGAAGCCGGAGTTGACGTTGTTCTGATCGAGACTCAAATCACAATTCGTGAAGCATTCATTGCCGCGTCTTGCTGCGATCAGCTCGGTGTTCCGTTTATGGTGAGTTTCACTTGTGGGCGAGACGGCGATTTGCTTTCCGGTGAGCCACTCGACCAAGCCATCCTTGAAGTGCTTCCGTTTTCTCCAGAGGCAGTTCTGTTCAATTGTCTTCCTGTTGACGAAATTTCGGCGAAGCTGGATGTCGTCATCAAGCTGAACGAGTCTTCCAGAATGGGCTCACGAATTCGTCCTGGAGCCTATGCAAACACCGGAAGGTTAATGAGAGATGGAACTTGGGAGTCGACTGAGGGCGAATATCCGGCAGTTTACGCCGAATTTGCAACGACCTGGAAAGAATTGGGAATCAAGCTGATCGGGGGTTGCTGCGGCACGACACCGGAACACATAGAGTCAGTACACAAAACACTTTACGGAAATTCACCACGGTGAATTAATTGCTCGTTTTGACAGCAAAACCATGGAAAACCGGGCACTGAGGGAGGGAAGTCGCTCTTCCTGCCATCTTTCTCTTCAAGTAGCTTCCGACGATCATCCTCTCCTCATTTCACAATCTTTCGGATTCTCTCGCGATCCTCTCGCGGAAGTGTTCGAAGTACGCAAATTTTGCGTGCAGACTTCCTGCCTACTCCCCTAATTGACTCATGAGACGAATCAAATCGCCGACGAGTGTCCGCAATGTCAGTTCCCCTTCGGAGCATGACATCTCCCGCGATTTCGAGTACGTCGAGAGAGCAACGATGTTAAATAAAACCGACCAGTCAAGACGACAAGCGCCGCGATTTTTCTCGGTGTCTCAAGATGGAACTTGGGGTATGTATATGTCCTTGCTTCAGAGTGTGAATGAAATCACTCGACGTTTCATTCGAGCAAGAGTTGCACACACATCGACCGTTACCGGTCAGTGCATGGCAACTTTACTCGTTGTTGTTTCAATGACGATTCCGGCTTTTGCTCAGCACCAGCTTCCCGGAGACATTGATTACACGATTCCACAAAACTCACAGACGATTCCCGATTATTCGGGATCTTTGAACACTCGACCGACTCGCGGAGTCGGAGGGTATGGAATCATTGGTCGTGTCGGACATGAAGCTGGAGATGCCGTAGGACGGGAAGGCTCTTTGAGTTACTTCGATTTTTCCCCCTTCTCTTTTCATGGAGATACGGTCTTCTTTGGAGATGGTCGACTCTACGTACAAAACAGCGGAAAAATGGGTGGTAATGTCGGATTGGGAATACGGCATTTCTTTCCACAGCGAAACGCGATTTTGGGTTCAACCTTCTACTACGATCACGATGAATCTCGGGGAGTGACTTTCGAGCAGTTTACAATTGCCAACGAGATCCTGACGGAATTCATCGACATTCGAGCAAACGTTCATCTTCCATTCGGGAACAAACAACAAGTGACAGCCGTTCGGTTTGAGCCCGGTACGGAAATGTTTGTTGATGCCATTGACCCCGGAACTGGCGCAGTTCAGGGAAGCAACATTAGTTTTCAGTCAAGAACATTTTCTTCAGCTGCTTTGGAAGGCGTCGACATCACGCTGTCAACGCCGATTCAGGGAACGGTTGCCGAGCGTTACAACCTCGAAGCTTCTGCTGGTGCGTACCACTATCAGGCTCGCGGCCTCGACATGGAGAAGATCACTGGCTTTAAACTTCGCATGGACGGTGACTTTTTCGACCGTCTCTCGCACTTGTTCCTGGAAGTGACCAAGGACAATGTTTTCAACACAAATATCGTCTTCGGTGCAGACCTCAATTACTGGCAACACCTGGAACGTACACCGAGATTGCGTAAGAGCCAATACAATCGCATGGCAAGCTGGGTTCGTCGAAGTCGAACGGTTGCCACTTTTGACAGTAGCTCGTTGAATACACCTGAACTCGCGATCAATCCGGTCGACGGTGACCCGTACCTCATCTATCACGTTCGTAATGTCCCAACGCCTCCACCGGCAAACTTCCCGGCTCCGACTGGAAATGGATCTCTTGCGATGCCATTCCAGTATATCCAAGAAGGAATCGATGCCAGCCCCTTTGCAGACATCGTCTTCGTGCAGGCAAACAGCGTCTTCGACGGTGTCGTCGATGGAAACGCGAACGCAACCGCTGTTCTCAGAGAGAATGTTCTCGTTCTCGGCGAAGGTGTTCCTTTGACAATTCCAGTCACAGGTTTGATCACTGAAATCGACCTGCCGACTGTGACGCCTGGCCCACTGACTCGACCAACAATTCAGAATGCGACCGGTCCTATCATCACGATGGCGAGTAACAGCCGTTTTGCTGGTTTTCAAATCCAGGATTACATGGACGGTCCAGCAATTTTAATGGACGGTATTCAAGACGCAATCATAAACGAAGTCATCATCGACACATCTACCGGAGTTCTGGGTTCGGGGGTTGAAATCAACAATTCGACGGGAACGCTCATTCTCGAAAACATTGCGATCTCGAACACCTTTGGAGACGCCTTCTCGGTCACAGGTGGAGATGCTGCGATCGTGTTCAATGGTGACAATTCCATCACAAATTCGAGTGGGCTTTCCATTCTCGTCCGTGATGCTGCCGGGAGCGTCAACATGCGAAACACCACGGTCGTTGACACCGGAGGCCAGGGAGTTTTAATTGAAGGAACAGGACCAGGTACTTCAATAGCAAATGTTACGATTGATAACCTGACCTTAACGAACACAAACACAACGCGTGACGGTGCATTTGAGGTTCAGAATCATGGTGGCGGTGTGTCGGTTCTGAACGACTTGGTGATAGACACACCGAGTACCGGAGGTGTTTCGATCCTTGAATTGCAGTCGACAGGATCGGTCACCTTTCAAGGAGCCGTTACCGTCACGAACCGGAATGCACGAGGTGTCTTCATTCGAGACATTGCGGAAGGTCCAAGCCCTATTGATCCAATGACAGACATCGCAGGTACGGTCACATTCCAAAACACTGTGACAGTCACTGGTTTAGGCGGAACGCCGATGCTGTTGCCAGCCATTGATATGGCCTCCAGCTCCGGGACAGTCGCCTTTGAGGATGTTGCCATCGATCAGAGTCTTGTCTCCGGGATTAACATCTCAAACCTTGCTGATACTGGAACAACAACAGGCGTCATTCTGTTCAATGGGCAAACATCCGTGGACAACACTCTCGGAAATGCAATTAACATCCAGGATGTTGCCAAGCAAGACTTTCAGGCGATCTTTAATGCTGTGGGCATCAACTCTCGCGGGAGTTCAGGTGTCAATATCACGAACACTGCTTCAACGACACGTTTCCGTGGCGCAATGCTCATTAATAATCAGTCTGGGATCACAACACCTGCAATTATCGTTGATTCAAACTCAGGGAACATCGGCTTTAATGCAGTCGATGTTGTCAACGCGGTGGGTGCAGTCTCAACAGACACCGCCGTTCTCGTTCAGGACAATGTTAACCTTGATGCAATTGATGTTGCTAATGTCAGCTTTTTTGCACTCAATGTCGACTACACGAGTGTCGCTGACATAGGCGATTCGGCAGTACTCTTCCTCAACAACGAAAATGTGGAAGTCGCGACCGGTATTATCGACGCGACAAATGCTCGCGGAATCACAATCAACGCAGACCCGATGACTCTGACTTACGATGCGGTTCATGATGTCATGTTCGAGGCAATTTCTGCTACGAATGATGACTTCGGAATCAACGTTTTTGAAAGTGTCGGGTCATTTGTTGTATCTGGCATCACGAACATCAGTGGCAGTGGCGGAACAATATCTGGAATGACCGTTGCTGGGGCTCGTTTCCGAAACACTCAAGTTGTTGATCTTGGAAATGTTGAATTCACAGCGAACAACGTTGGAGTTCTCGCTGACAATATTATCGTCGAAGGTGCCAACCTGTCTCCGGGAGTGTTCTTGCGAGGAGTTGACATCAGAAACTCATTGCAACAAGGAATCTCTGTCACCGATGTTTCTGACTTTACACTTGAGGATTCCAACTTGAGTAGCAATGGAGGGACGAGCAATAACCAAATCACCTTCCTGGCAACAATTGAAGAAATCGACATCGATGGAAATATGGGAATTGACGATCCTGATGATCTCGTGGTTTACAATGTTGACATGATCAACAATAACATTACTGATGCAGGAATCCTGCGAAGTTCAGACATGATTTTGCTGACAACCGGCGGTACGATTGTTGACGGAGTCCCGCTGAACTTTAACTTCCTGAACAACGGAACTCCTGGGGGAGTGGCAGCGATGAATGCGATTACTTCCACCCGCCTCGACGATGCTGCCCTGAACGTCGCCTGGACAGGTCCTTCACAAATCGTGATTGATAGCAATACCTTCCTGATGACAACGCCAAATAACTTGTTCTTCAATACTCAAACAGGTGTTGAACTCAATATCGATGGAATCGCTGATGTCAGGTACACCAATAATGATCTTGCCTCGGCAGGCGCGAACGATGTCGGTATTAATTTCCAATTCCAGGATTCAACAAATCTTGTTGTGAGCGATAACGTGGTCTTCGATGTCGATGGGAATTTTGTCCCTGGAACTGGTTTCCGCATGACAGGAATTCGCTCCACAGCTGTGTCGCTCTCCTTCTTCTCTGGTGGAAATAATATTGAAGTTGAAAACAACTTGATTGAAATGCTGGGAGTAGACAGCACAGGAATCGCCTTTGAGAGAATCTTTGCTCCTTCGAATGTCGTGATTAACAACAACTTCATTCGTCAGGTGACGGACTTTGACTTCTTCCTTGAAGAAGGAATTGTCTTCCGCGATGTCCGCGGAGTGATCAACCTCAACGGTGACGTTGATAACGTCACGACGCTGGGCAACTCAATCTTCTTCTTCGACTTCGCCATTCCAGCAGGAACAAGCAATGGACAGATCATCGTGAACGGAACTCCAAGACCGTAATCGACAGGCTTTGCTTGAGGTCGTTTGAGTGACCAGTCCGAAGCCAAGTTCGTTGGTTTGTACGAGAAATTAGACTGCGAGTTTTTACGCCTGCGACGTTTTTGTCGCAGGCGTTTTCTTTTTGTCGATGCAGTTTCGGTGTTGGATCAACTCTGCAACGATGCTCATCGCGATTTCCGGAACTGTTTGAGATCCGATTTCCAGACCTATGGGTGCGTGGACCTGTTCCAGCAATTCAGGTTCAACTCCATTGCGAACAAGTCCGTCAAAGATCAGGCGAATCTTTCTCTTGGAACCGATCATCCCGAGGAACTTAGGGGATCGACGAATGAGATGATACAACGCTTCTTCATCATGGTTATGCCCGCGAGTCACGATCACGCAAAAAGTCTGATCATTAATGTCGAGCTTCGGAAGGACAGCATCGAAGTCTCCAACAATCCATTCTGTCGCTGACGGGACGTTCTCCCGATTGCAGTAAATTTCTCGATCATCCATCACGGTCACTTTGAAGTCGACATCGGCGGCGTATTCGGAAATTTTCCTACCAACGTGTCCTGCTCCAATGACGAGTAAATGTGCCTGCGGTAAGTGGGGCAAGTAGGAGATTCCTTTCACGAGATATGCTCTCGGTCGATTCTGAATCGGTTTGAGATTTTCGATGATCGTTTGATTCAGCGCCGCGTCACCGTCTATAGCTACGATGTTCGAATTGTGGTCGATGAGATAACGGCTGCCCGGAGTTCCAACTGCTTCATCAACAACAACTGCTTCAGTCAGCCCTTTTTCAGCATGAATAAGTTTGGAAAACTGTTCGTAGTAATTGTTACTCTCATCGTTGCGTATCGGTGCAAGAATCATCGTCATTCGACCGCCGCATATGAGTCCGTCGTCCCAGCCATAGTCGTGATCAAGTTGGAACAGCGCGATTTCGATCTTTCCGGTCGCTAAATTTTCAAGGGCCTTGCGTTTCACCTCCGCTTCAACGCACCCGCCCCCTAACGTTCCCACTTGCGAACCATCCTCATACACGAGCATTGAGGCTCCCGCCTTTTGAGGAGTTGACCCGCGCGTTTCAACGAGCGCCGTGTAGACGACATTCTTTCCAGAGTTTCTAGCAGCGAGTAAAGCTTCCAAGACGTTCCGCATCTCTACCACTCTCAAATCACGTTGTCGCGTTTTGTCCCGGGAATTGAAACTGTGAGAATCTGTCAATCCTTCCCGCAGGCACTACAACTCAGCCAACATAATGAACTGGAAACCACTCTGGTCCAACGACTCTTTACAAGGCCCATTGTAGGACTGAAAACGTGGTAAAGAAAGGAGCTGTTTTTCCTGAAAACGTGTTTTGAAATTGACTTTCGGTCTTCTCTTGAGCCGCTGGCGCTAGCCACGGGCCTTGCGGGGATAGCGTTTTTCGCAAAATGTCCGACGCTAGCGCGTTCGGCTCAGGGATTTCAAAACACACTCTTACGCGACTGAACGGTTTTCGCGCGTGCTTAGAAGCATCACAGACACATCCGTTGAGCACTCGTCCAAATCGTGTATTGAACGCCTCACGGTCAGTCGCACGCCGTAAGTTTGCAAGGTCGTAAACTCTGATCGAAATGAGTCATCGTGGCATTCACTCCACGCTTCCGGGATTGTCGAAAACGCAGGGGAGAGGGGAATGTGACAATGCTGTATTTGCTCGCCAGCGCGGAAGTGAAGATGAATCGTGCCTTCCAGACGTTCAGTATGATCGGCAAGGCGAACACGCGTCCAGGATTGGACAATCTCTCCGTCGCCTACTGCTTCGGTCTCTTCCAGATCTGTGGTCAATATGTCGTCCAGTGACGGAGCATCGGCAGGGATGACTGGCTTATTAAGATCGCTGAGAATTTCTTTCGTGTAGACGTCTTCGCGATTTGCTTGAAATGACACTTGGCGAAAAGAAATCAAGACCGCACAGAATGAAAAGGCGAATGCGAGTCCGATAGTGGCGAGATGAATTGAACTTGTGGCCGCATCTCCTGATAACCAGATCGCGGACATCCAGCAAGCGACTATCCCGCAGAGGAGCAATAATGGGGCAGTGAGATGATTTCGCCCTGTTCTGATAAACATCCCCGAAGCTGCAACAACCAGAACAGGGATCGTCCCCAACAGACTCGGCAGAGGGGCGGTACTCCCAATCTTGGGTAACATGTCCTTCAACGTCATCAGGATCAAGGCTCCAAGGAACCACGCTGGCAACGCTTTGGCTGTGGTGAACTTACGTGTTTTCAAGGGAGTCCCTTCCCGGCGATTGAGCGAAAACCGTAACTATGTCGATATTCTTGCGAAACGGCAATCTCTATTTGACGAATAAAAAAGCCTTTGTTCTGCGTTTTGCAGAACAAAGGCTGAAAGTGGCAACACTCTAAGCTATTTGACTTCGGTTGGCTGTGCACATGTTGGTGAGCAAACATCTTCAATGATTGGCGAGCAACCACTCCAACTCGTTTTGGGGCGTTCATAAATGGGTTGGTCACAACTAATCGAACATTGATTACTGTCACATGAGTCCTGTAAATCAATGAAAATTGATCCGGTCGTGGCTGCTTTCACGGCATTTGTGCTGCTGTAATACTTGCGGGCGCTGAACCCGGAGTAGCAATAGCTTTGATTCAGGCTTCCGATTGCATCGCCGACGTCGTTCAATTCTTGAGTCACCGCATGTTGCACTTCGCTCAGTCCGACGATCATTCCCAAAACGAGAAGTGTTGCAATGAGAATGAGTTCCGCAGAGATAATGAATCCGGTTTCGTCTTGTAAAAGATTGTGAATCATTGTGTTCATCAGCATGGCATGTTTTCCTGGTTGATCTTTAGAGAGAGCCGCAGTTATGTGAAATTGAGAAACGTGACTGACAGAATGAGACGGTTCTGCTGACTTCGTTTCACATTGAAAACCATTGCCTGTCGCGACTGATGGCAGGCAGGCAAAAACACGTTGGATTGCATTTCCAACGGTAAGGTTGACTTGAGACGAAAGGAACAGCCGGTCGAGTTGCGTGTCCGACCGACTGATGCCTCTCATCGCAGGGAACCAGAGAGCAAGAGACCTGGGATCAGCAGGTCAGGGAACAATGCCCTCTGAGTTGCGTTGTATGTGTTGCGATCTGAATAATCGCGTTAATCATTCCGTTTTGCATGACTGAAATAACACGCACAAGCTGTACCACTCGTGCAATCGGGATAATCGTCAAATTCAGCATCTAAGCATAACTGGTTCTGTAGAAGTTGTTTACGCGAATAAATCATCGACTCCTGCACAATCGCGGTCTTCTGGAGCCCAATAACACGTCAATGACTCTGAACATCGCGACGCTACAGAAGTTCAAGAACTTGAATGTGTGGAGATCGAGCGGCATCGTTTCGAGGCTCCTCGGAGACATCTAAGAGCAATCAATGTCAGCACCAGAACGCGAACTATGCTTGGGAAAAGGGAATTCAAATTGTTGCGAAAGTCATGACGATGAAGTGTCAAAGTTGCGGTGCACCGGTTCACGAAACAGCAGGCAGAGGACGCATGATTTGCTCCTTCTGTGGAACGTTCAATATCCTGGAAGGCACAGCAGCCTCCATTGATCGAGTTTCGCTCTTAGATCAGCCTGGGGAATACGGTTGCCCGAATTGTGGGTTAGAACTTGTGAAAGCGTTTGTTGATGATGTTCTTGCAGAGAGTTGTACAAGTTGCGAAGGGGTTCTCTTCGAAAGAGACGTTTTCACTGAGATTGTCTGGAATCGTCGGAGTTCCTATCTGGGAGTTGATGAGACACCGACTCCTATTGATGCTGCCGAATTGAAAGAGCGTCGCGCCTGCCCCAAGTGCCACCAAGATATGGATTGCCACTCGTACTACGGGCCCGGCAATGCCGTGATCGACTCATGCCACAAATGTCATTTGATTTGGTTGGACGTCGGTGAGCTTTCAACGATTGAACGCGCGACTGGACAGCGCCAGCTTCAAAGATAGACAATCAGTTATTCGAGAGAGCCCGCGTCGCTACTCAGTTTGTGGACGGCCTCGATTGCCTCGGCGGTTGTGGTGATTTCTTCATTGAGTTGGGCGTCACGAACTGCTTTCAGCCAGACTTGAAATTGGGGGCCTGGTTTGTATCCCAGTTCGATCAGTTGGCGACCATCGAGAAGTTCCGGTGGGCAAATACGTTCCGTTGGAGTTTCGCACAGGAATTTGTCAACCTCTTCAAACGGTGCCTGCGATTTCTCGTCAACGATTGCGGCAGCTCGTTCGAGTTGAAGAAGTTCGGCGAATGATTCTTTAACGACGAGGCGTTTCTTATCTGCGAGTGACCAGTTGGGAAAGTCGTAGAACACACCACGATGCTCAACCAGCCAGGCAATCGTTTTAGTTTCCTGATTAGAAACCTTCAACCTTAGGCAAACTCCTCGAACTGTTCCTGCCGTTGGATCTTTTCGGTGGGTATGCGGAGGTGAGGGAACGTCACGAAGCAACGCCGCGGTGGCGATTTCGAAAGAATTGGTCTCAAGATGTCCCAGCAGCGACAACCTCTGTTTCCAAAGATCGAAAGAAACTTCCACCGTGTACTCAAACACTTCCGGAAGAATAACGTGCAGGAGATCGAGTTCTTCACACAACTGCATGGCTCGCGCACGATGCGGATGAACGAGCATTTTCTTCAGTTCCTGCGTAATACGTTCTACACTGACGACAACAATCTGAGAAGTCATTTCCCGAACCGCATCTGCCGTAACTGAATCAAGTTCAAACTTAAGCGATGCGGTAAAACGAATCGCTCGAAGCAATCGCAATTTGTCTTCTGAAATTCGGTCATGAGGATCGCCAATAGCGCGGACAGTTTTGCCGTCGAGATCTTCCTGTCCACCGACGAAATCATGTATTTGCTCCGCAATGGGGTCGTAGAACATCCCATTGATTGTGAAGTCGCGACGGTGGGCATCTTCCTCTGGCGTGCAAAACGCAACACTCTCTGGTCGGCGGCCATCGAGGTATTCTCCTTCGCTGCGGAATGTGGCGACTTCAACTTGTCCCGCTGATTTCGGCCCGAGAACAATAATCACTCCAAAGCTCTCGCCAACAGCAAGCGTCCGCTTCTTACCGAACAGTTCACGCACTTGCCCTGGTGTCGCACTCGTCGCAACGTCGAAGTCGTCCGGCTCTTTGCCCAGCAACATATCCCGTACACAGCCTCCCGCCCAATAGGCGAGATAGCCAGCTTCGGTGAGTCGTTGTACGATCTGAATTGAGAATTCGCGGGGAGTCACAGTCTTCCTGATTTTTCGTTTTGAAGTGATCTTTCTTGAGAATCGGAAAGCGGGCAAGGCTCAACTTTACCTCAGGTTTGCTCTACACTTGAAGTCCGGAAATAAAACAATCGCTTGAAAAACGAAATCAATAGGGAGTTATGATGTCGCTGGTCGGAAAAACAGTTCTCTTAACAGGTGGTGGAACAGGTATCGGAGCAGGATGTGCAGTCGCGCTGGCGGATGCTGGTTGCAAAGTGGCGATCTCGGGACGGCGTGAAGAGAAATTGAAAGAGGTTGCCGAGGCATACACTGGCGAGACGCCAATCCTCTACAAATCCTCAGACGTTGCCAACCGGGAAGATGTGAAAGCGCTGGTCGAATGGGCCAACGAGCAGCTAGGACAGATCGATATTCTCGTAAACTGCGCTG
>DAOUPA010000618.1 GCA_030626405.1 Planctomicrobium sp. | reverse complement strand
GGAAAAACACGATCCGATTCACATCCGCCTGATCGAATTCCATGACGCGGAATTCCTGCATGACTTGATGCAGTCTAACAGGAATTCGAGTGCCCGCGCCCCGGGCAATGCGAACACGAGCCAGCGTGAGATGCGGGTGAAACGAACGTGTCTCTTTCGGATAGCCGAAGAGCGGTGAATGCCGACCTTGCCCCTCGACAAGAATTGGTCGTCAGCACTCGGTCTCTTAAAGAAATCATGCATTTCCTCTCACAACCGGTTGAAGTTCCATTGGCTCATGTTGAAAAAGGAATTGTTCAACAGACGATTGATCCAGTAACAAACTGTCCGTTTGACTGGCAGGAAATTTTTCACGATTTATTTCGAGTGCAGACAAGCAAACTTCGCCCCCGTGGCGCAGCGGTTTCAATCAAGCACAACGGGCATTGGTTTTACATCGATGAAAGCGACATCGATTCTAAGCGAACGTTCAATCTGCTTCTGGAACTGTTCAACTTAGAAATTCGAGCTGGTGGCGGTGCCCAGATCCCGTTGCTGACCATTTGAAATCGTCGTTAGCCGTACGGGCTTAATTCGAGAAATCGTCACTCCTGCTATCAAATTTATTGGAAGCCCCACCGTCAACTTGTGTTGCACATACTTGAGTGCGTGGAGCAATAGTGTGACCGTGTGATTTTCTTGGGATCGATTGATTTCCGGTGTAAAAAGAATTTCATTGGGAACCCCTGTGCTCTAGGAGAATCGTTGGTAAGGACTGAAGAGGGATGAGTAACTTGTATTACGGACTTTCCGAGACGACTTTTGCTGCAGAAGCGGGTGCAAGGAGATGTGCCCGTGCATCCGAAAAAAACTTGTGCGCCTCGGAGTGATAGTTGAGATCCGTCCAGGCCGAGGCTTGCCTCAACGTAAACACATCGTGAAACTGCGAAGAGAGGCCATTTTCCTGATAGATTGTTTCCAAGCTGTTTCGCACCAGTCTATTTGGCGTTTCTGCGCGGACAGCAAGGATGGCAAACGTCGCTGGCGCAAACATGCCCTCTTCCGGAACGATACCAGCCGGAAAGTCCGTCGTTCGTAACCAGAATGCCCGTAATCCCGGAATATCGCTCATGTCAGGATATGGCACCAGTCGAAACTTTTTCGTCTCCAGGATTTCCTGAAGTGGTTCATCATCAAGCTTGGTAGTGATGATAGCACCTTGTAGTGAATCGTCAGTCAGGAGGTCTGTGTATGGCTGGTCAACATGGGGCGATTGCAGGATATTAATGTGATAATACGAAAGAATATGATCACTGTTTTGTCGCATACCGGAGCCGGGTTGTCCGAGAGAGATTCTTATGCTGGACAAGTCCGCTATGTTCTTGACTGGCGTTTCGTTGCGGACAATCGTGAGAACGACCTCACGATACAGAGGGGCCAGAACCTTCAGCTCATCAGATACGAGGGTATTCTCTTGCAGGAAAGCAATGTCAGCATGTCCAGACAACAGCCGACGATGGCTTTCCACTGCTCCGATCGCAGAATGAGTCACGACTTCTTGTCCGGTCAGTTTACGGAGATCCTTTGCCAGCGACTGTCCAATCCGCGTATATGACCCCGACTGAGCTCCTGTGGACATATCAATTGTGGTCACTCTTGCCAGTTCAACTGCTGAAGGAACAGCGATGACCCCGATAAGAAATGCTATTACCACAGTGAGTACAGACCATTGAAACCGGGTATGCCAAAGCGTAGGGTTTGTCGACTTTCGACCGATGACGGCTGCAATTAATGGGACGTTTCGTAGCCACAACCAGATTCGTCGATAAAACCGACTTTGATTTGCATGTACGCGATCTCCCCGCTGGAATCGCTGGAGATCTTCGGAAAGCTGGTTGGCAGTTTCGTATCGATCCGACGGTGACTTTTGTAGACACTTCAAGCATATTGCCTCCAGCGCTCGCGGACATTCTTTGTTCAGATCTCTTGGAGGGCGAGGTTCTTCGTGAGTGACCATTGTCAACGTTTGCAGAAGAGAGTCACAAACAAATGGAGGGTTTCCCGTAATCATTTGGTAGAGAATAGCGCCGAGTGAATAGACATCGCTACGGCATGTCAATTCATCTCGTCGTGCCTGGGCCTGTTCGGGTGACATATAACTTGGCGTGCCGACGGCTGATCCACTGTCTGATAAGTGATCCCCCGATCCCAGTTCTTTTGCCAGCCCAAAGTCCGTTATCCGAGGGTGACCGTCCTTGCCAATCATAATATTGGATGGCTTGAGGTCTCGATGTAACACTCCATGTTGATGAGCAAAATCGATTGCATCGGCAATTCGTTGCATGATAGAAGCAGTTTGAATTGCCGTTAACTGCTGCTCCCTGATCATGGTGGAAAGATTGTATCCCTCGATGAGTTCCATCGCAAAAAAATGATGCCCGTCAATTTGACCGACCTGATAGACCTGGACAATCGACGAATGTTTCAGACGCCCAGCTGCCTGAGCCTCAAAGTAGAACCGTTGGATATCGCTCTCAGTTGCTAGGCATCCACTGCGAATCATCTTAAGGGCAACTTTCCTTCCCATTGAAACTTGCTCTGCTAGGTAAACGACTCCCATTCCTCCACGTCCGAGTTCCTGAAGTATCCGATAGTCTCCAAGTTGTTTTCCAATGACCGAATGTTCAGGGTCTGTTGCAGACTGACTCAGAGACAAACTGTCGCCTGAAAAAATCATCGTTTCTTGGTGTGACTCGTCAACTTCCGATTGGATTTTGTCAGGAACCGGACCTTTCGGACCAGCCATTTCCTTGATTTGATTCGCGGTCTCAATCAACTCTTTTAATTCGCCGGAGATCTCGGAGTACTGTTTTAGAAAATCAGCAACATCGATCATTCCATGCTCGTCCAGCAGACGAAGGTACTCTGCAAATGCGTCATCTAACTCTGATTGGTTCGCCGATTGGTCTGTCACGTCAATCTTCCTCCATATTCCGCAAGCTGATCCGAAGTTTCTGAAGTCCACGTTTGATCAGACTGGCGACAGCAGGATCGGATCGGCCAGTACGTCCTGCGATGTCTGCAAGCGACCAGCCTTCGATGTACCTCAATCGGACAGCCTCAAGTTGGTTTTCAGGTAAGACTGCCATCGCATTGGCGAGGACGATTGCTCGCTCTCCTCGCATCGCTCGGGAACTTGGTGACGATTGGTTGATCGATCTCAGATTGTGGCCTTCGTTGCCGGCATTCGAATCGTCACGAGACTGTTCACGATATACGGAGCGTTTTTGAGCAACAATGTGGACTCGAGTTGCTTCCAGAACGTTGTGAGTCAAAATTTGGTTTAACCACACTGCAAATTCCTCAATCGAATGACCACGAAATTTTTCGAAGTCGCGAATGGCTTCTAAACATGCATGCTGAACAACATCGGAACCGCTCAAGCGTGCACTCATGATCGGATCAAGATTTCGTGAAGCGAGAATCGATAAATATGGACGACAGTGCCGAAGCAGACGCCCTAAAGCATCCTGATCCCCCTGTTGGGCGCGCCCAAGCAATTCAGCATCAACAGGCTGGCCCATGTTTTAGATTCCCTGCTTGAAGAAGGCGGTGTTACGTTGACAACTTGTCGAACTTTCTTGAACACTGCGCCAAGAATTACAAAAAACATCTGAAACAGC
>DAOUPA010000241.1 GCA_030626405.1 Planctomicrobium sp. | reverse complement strand
GAAACTCCACGATCCCAGGCATCGCTTGACCCTCCATAGTCGTGATGCGCCATTTAAATCCAGGGAAATTAACCACAAAAACACCGATCACTGCAAGGTCAACTGCGTTTTTGCAAAACTACAGTTAAGTAAAACTTGAAAACCGCTGAAACGGCAACGCGGAGTAAAAACCCTGATCATGATTGAGCTGGAAATCCTCAATTCGAATCTCGCTCGGTGAGTTCAATCGGTAAACTTCGGAGTTTCCGAATACAAGGATTCAACAGCGTTCAAGCGTTTTTTCCGTGTCACGAATTCTTTCAGCGCAGACTGCGATCCCAGTTGACCATCACTTTTCAACTTTGAAGAGACTTCAAGCTGCCCCGCCTCGGCATGATCAGAGCCTTGCTTCCGCCAGTCCGCTGGGATCGAGGCTTGTTTTGAGAGCCCATTATTATGCGCGTTAACTTGCATAAAAAATTCGCGTCGTGAACGGGGAGAATGTGCTCAAACAGTCACTCTTCACCTGCAGGCAGCCGCGGTATGATTTTGATCCAGCGTTCTATGAAAGAGAGAAACAGACGGGATATCAGGCAAAGCTTAAATGGGATGCGAAGTGTGAACAGTTGGATGGATCGAAAGTATCACCGCGAGCAGAGTTGGCATCCCCTGACCAGTCCTGGAAGGATCCCTTTCGTGCCAGGTCAGTCTCAGTAAAAATGAGATCCTCCTTCGTCAGGTCCGTCTGGAAGCGAGGCTTGTTTTGTTTTGAGAGTTCATTGTCGAACGTGTTAACTTTCACGGAATTTTCGCGTTGTATTAAGCGGAGATGTGTTCACTCGAGGTTGAGTAAGATGCCCAAGAAAAAACGGAATCACAGTGTTCGTACGGTGGTCTTGTACGGGGCGGTTCCGTTCGAAATGAAACTATTTGATTTAGCCTATAGATATGCCCACGCATGCAGAAGGCAGCACTCGACGTGCAATTCTCTGCACGTGGGCATGGTTTTCCGCGCCAGCCGCCGCACACGAAAAAGTAGGTTTCGATGTTGCTCATTCAAAGTGGTGATTTACCAAATCTGGCCGTCAAAGGGCTTGAAAATTGCATAAGAGCACGTCTAAACTAATTCATTAGCCTCACTAACTATTTGCGGTGTGCCGTTGGGTGAAGTAGACGCCGGGAGGAGTTTCGGTTGGATTACGATTTTGAAGAAAGCGTCGGGTATTGGCTCACGCGAACGACTCAGGCTTATCACCGGGCGTTTTCGGATGCGATTGAACCGTTCGGAATCACGTTTCGGCAGGCTCAGGTTTTGTGTTGGATAACGCTGGAAGGAAGAATGACCGTCGCCGAACTGGCAAACCGCATGATGATCGAACCGCCGACGCTGGTCGGAATTCTCGGCCGCATGGAACGCAATCAGTGGATCAGCCGCACCAGTTGCGACGAAGATCGGCGTCGCAAGTGGGTTGGCGTCACACCGAAAGCCGCACCGATTTGGAAGAAGATTGCGGAATGCGGAGTCGAGATGCGGCGTCGTGCGACTGAAGGAATTAGTGAGAGGCAGTTAAAGACACTGAAGACGTTGCTCGACACAATTGATGAAAATCTCTCGGCAAAGGTGCCTGCGAAATCATGAACAGCCAAACCGTTAAGCGGAATGTTATGTACCGGATGTCCGTTGGGAAAACAGTAATTGCCTTCGCTGTCGCTTTCAGTATCGCAGCTACACCGGTGTCGGCTCAGCAGCGTCCGCCAGCGCCGGTCACGGTTGCTGAAGCTGTCGAACAGGATGTCGCGGCCGGGCAGTTGTTTGTCGCCACGGTCATGCCACTCAAGAGAGTCACGATCGGCAGCGCGGTGGATGGGCGGGTCGTGGAACTGATGGCTGAGGAAGGGCAGCGGGTTTCGGCGAAGCAACCACTCGCACAGCTTCTGACTAACACCATCGAACTGGAACTCGCCGGCGCAGTTGCGGAACTCGACCTGAGGAAACAGGAACTCGCAGAACTGGAGAACGGGACTCGCAGGGAGGATCTCGAGCAGGCGAAGGCAAGGATGTTGGGAGCCAAAGCCAACTGGCAATATGCTCGCACTGAATTCGAACGAAACCAGAGACTGCTCAATTCGAAGGCGAACTCACAGGGTGAATTTGAGAAGGCGTCCGCGTTTGCGTCATCGTCAGAGCAGGCCTACTACGAACTCAAAGCGGCCTATGATCTGGCCGTCGCGGGGCCGCGTCCCGAAAAGATCGGTCAGGCCAGGGCTCAGTTCGCGATACAATCTGCGACTGTCGATAAGATCCGGGACCGAATCAAAAAGTATACTGTCATCCCGCAGTTCGATGGATATGTCACGTCCGAGTTGACCGAAGCCGGCGCCTGGCTGAAGAGCGGTGATCCGGTGATGGAAATTCTCGCGCTGGACGAAGTCGAAGTACGCGGCTTTGTCGCCGAACAGCATGTGCCGCATGTTCGACGAGGAACACACGTTCGCGTCGAAGTGCCATCACTGCCCGATCGGATTTTTACAGGTGTGGTAACGATGATCGTACCGCAGGCCGACATGCGTGCTCGAACGTTTCCGGTCAACGTGCGAGTAAAAAACGAAATCACGAACGAAGGTCCGCTGCTGAAGTCGGGCATGTACGCGCGGATCGAACTTCCGACCGGAGAGAAACAGGCGGCGTTGATGGTGTCCAAAGACGCTCTGGTTCTTGGCGGATCGAAACCGATCGTCTACGTTGTCGATACCGGTGACGATCCGAAATCCCGAACAGGAAAAGTGACACCCGTGCTGGTGGAACTCGGAGTCGCTTCGGCCCATCTGATTCAGGTGAAGGGTGCGCTTAAGAAAGGCCAGTGGGTCGTAGTCGAAGGCAACGAGCGATTGCAACCCGGTCAGGAAGTGAATGTCACGTCGATCAGAAAGCCGATCGTCGCGGCAACAGCGCGGAAGTGATTCACCGGCGGACTATTGACCCCGCATCGTTCGTTTTCCGTTTTGAGCCTTGGTTCGCATGACGGACCCTATAGGCAACGGGACAGCTATGAATCTCATCGAAACCTTCGTTCAAAATCCGGTCAAAGTCACGGTCAGCGCGCTCATGGTGGCGTTGTTTGGGGTTGTGGCGTTGTCGCGGATGCCAATGCAGCTTACGCCTGAAGTGCAGACGCCCACCATCACGATCGAAACCACCTGGGCCGGCGCGAGTCCTCAGGAGGTCGAACAGGAAATTGTGATGGAGCAGGAGGAACAACTCAAGGGCGTTGAAGGCGTCACCAAGATGAGTTCCGAAAGCGCGGATTCAAAAGGAACGATTTCGCTGGAGTTCATGGTCGGTACCAACATGGAAGAATCGCTGTTGAAGGTCAACAGCCGTTTGCAGCAGGTGCGTGAATATCCGGAAGACGCGGACCAACCGGTCATTTCGACCGCCAACTCATCTGATCGGCCGATCGCATGGTTCATCCTGAGCAGTCGCAGTCCGTCGACGGAAGACTATGACAAGTTCCTGAAACAACACCCGGAACTTGAAGAGACAATTCAGCCGGCACGCGACGCTCACAACGTCGGTCTGGCCATGTTGCGACTACGAATGCTGGTTGACGGACATCCCGAAGTCTCTGAACTGTTGCCGCCACCGGACCTGGATGTCGAGAAAATGCGCCGCTTTGCCGAAGATGAAATCGAAGCGCGATTTGAACGCGTTGCCGGAGTGTCGCAGTCGAACGTGATCGGCGGTCTGGAAAACGAACTCCAGGTCGTCATCGATCCGGAGAAGCTGGCGTTGCGACAGCTCACCATCGTCGATATTCGAAATGCACTGCAGGCGCAAAACAAAGATACGTCGGCCGGCGACTTCTGGGAAGGCAAACGTAGGTGGGTTGTGCGAACAATGGGACAATTCCGCAGTACCGAACAGGTGGAAAATCAGTTGTTGACCGTAAGCAGCGGCGCGCCGGTGTTTGTGCGCGACGTGGCCGAAGTGAAACTCGGTTACAAGAAGCCAACCGGCCTGGTCCGCCGGTTTGGTGAGTCAAGCATCGCAGTCAACTGCCTGCGCGAAACCGGAGCCAACGTTTTGGACGTGATGCAGGGACTGAAGGCGAAACGCGCGGAGATCGACGAAAACATCCTGAAGCCAAACGGCCTGCAACTCATTCAGGTTTACGACGAAACCAACTATATCAACTCATCGATCACTCTTGTGCAGCAGAACATTTTTATTGGCGGGGCGTTAACGATGATTGTGCTGATGGCGTTTTTGCACCTCAGTGTGCGAACGCTGCTGGCGGTGCCGCTGATTGTCGCCACGTCGCTGGCCGCAGTGTATGTTTCACCGCTGTTCTTTCTGTTGTGCATTGCCATCATCGTGATCGCCGGTTTCTGGTTCGCGCGTGGAGCCCTCGTTGTGGCGCTGGCGATTCCGATTAGCATCATTGCGTCGTTTCTGGTGATGGGGATTCTAGGTCGATCGCTGAACGTAATCAGCCTTGCCGGTCTCGCTTTCGCCGTGGGGATGCTGGTCGACAACGCGGTGGTCGTTCTTGAAAATATTTATCGCCACCACGAACTAGGCCGCAAACCCCTGGACGCCGCCGTTCGCGGAACTCAGGAAGTACTCGGCGCGGTGGCTGCTTCAACCATCACGACCGTCGCTGTATTCCTCCCGGTGGTGTTTGTGCAAGAAGAAGCCGGACAGCTGTTTCGCGACATAGCGCTGGCGATCAGCGCGGCGGTCGCGTTGTCGCTCGTGGTTTCAATGACGGTGATCCCAACGGCGGCGTCGAGGCTCTTTCAGTCGGACAGTGAAGACGGTGGACCGGTACGATCACCGTCACACTTTCGACGCCTGTTCGGTTCGAGCGATCCCGACAAGAACTCGAAGAACAACGGCCCGGTTGCCTCAAGCGAGAGAACGGCTTCGGCGCGGGCTGGTGTGTTTTCCAAAAAATCGGCTGCGCTGCTGTGGCCGATTCAGCGAGTGGGCGGTGGGTTTATTGATGCTATCGTGGGAGTCAATCAGTGGATTCAGCGCGGAACCATTCGCCGACTGGTGGTGGTCACAATGATGGTCGGACTCGCATTGGGACTCAGCTGGGTGCTCTGGCCAAAGGTCGAGTACCTGCCGTCGGGCAATCGAAATCTGGTGTTCGGAATTCTGCTACCACCGCCAGGCTATAACCTCGATCAGATGACCGCGATGGGAGAAACAGTCGAACGTGAGCTGCGTCCGTTCTGGGACGTTGACCCCGGTAGCCCCGAAGCCGCAGAACTGGACTACCCTGTCATTGGCGACTTCTTTTTCGTCGCCCGAGGCCGCCAGGTCTTCATGGGCATTCGCGCAAACGACCCTCAGCGTGCGGGGGAACTTGTAGAGTTAGTTCGCACAGTCGGTTCCAAAATTCCCGGCACGTTTGCTGTGGCGAAACAGTCGAGCCTGTTTGAACAGGGGCTGACTGCTGGGCGAACGATTGAGATCGAATTCACAGGTCCGGAACTTGGCAAGCTGGTGAGACTCGGCGGACAAACCATCGGCAAAGTGAAACAGATGATGCCGACGGCTCAGATGAGGCCGGTTCCAAGTCTCGACCTTTCGACTCCGGAGATGCACATCGAACCTAAACTGGTTCAGGCAGCCGAAATGGGAATCACCAGCCGCGATCTCGGATACACCGCCAACGCTTTGGTTGATGGAGCATACGGCGGCGACTATTACCTGGACGGAAAGAAGATTGATCTGACCATCAAAGGACTCGATCGCTATTCCGACATGACTCAGAAAATCGAAGCCTTGCCGATTTCCACGCCGACGGGGCAGCTGATTCCGATGTCCTCGGTTGCGTATGTCACGATGGCAAGCGGTCCCGAACAAGTGAACCACCGCGAACGAGTCCGCGCGATTTCGATTGAAGTTTCGCCACCGCCGGACGTGGCGCTCGAGGATGCAATGCTGCAAATCCGAAAAGAGATCGTCGATCCGCTTAACGCCAGCGGCCAGCTTGCGGGCGGCTATCAAGTAAACCTCGCGGGCACCGCCGACAAACTCAGCAGGATGCAGGAGACATTCTTTGGTCGATGGGATGGACTGAAATTTTCAACCCTAACGAGTGTGCTCACCAGCCAGTTCGTTCTCGTTGTGCTCATCACCTACCTACTGATGGCCGCGCTGTTTGAGTCCTGGATCTACCCGTTCGTGATTATTCTGACCGTTCCGCTGGGGGCGGTCGGCGGGATTCTCGGGTTGAACCTGCTCAATATATACCTCGCATGGATGGGCCAGATCCCACAGCAACTCGACGTGCTGACAATGCTGGGTTTCGTCATTCTGATTGGAACGGTTGTGAATAACCCGATTCTGATTGTCCACCAGTCACTCAACCACATGCGCGACGACCAAATGGAACCTCGTGCGGCGATTCTGGAAAGCGTCCGCACCCGAATCCGTCCGATCTTCATGACGACTCTGACCACTGTTCTCGGCCTGCTGCCGTTGGTCCTGTTCCCCGGATCCGGCAGCGAACTGTACCGAGGCCTCGGTAGCGTCGTACTCGGCGGACTGGTTGTGTCGACAGTCTTCACACTGTTGCTGGTGCCAACACTGTTCAGCCTGACACTCGACGCAAAAGAGCGGTTGGTGGATTTTGTGTTCGGGAAACCGATCGAATCCGCGGGGTACAAAAACCTTGCACATGATTGATCTGGAGATCCTCAATTCGAATCTCGCTCGGTGAGTTCAATTGTTAACTTCAGACTTTCCGATTACCAGGATTCAACAGCACTGAAGCGAATTTACCGTGTCACGAATTCTCTCATCGCAGACCGCGATCCCAATTGACCACTACATTTCGACATTGAGAAGAAGCTTCAAGCGGCTCGTCGCCAGTAGTGTTTCAGCAACCCACCAAGTCTGGTCGAACAGGCAACGTACTTCAGCTTGATGAGATCGGGCCTTTCTGTTGCGAACTTCTCAACACCAAATATCCGGGAGTCCCAAACCTTGGCGACCTTACACGACTCCCAAAGGCAGCCGTCGTCGACCTACTCGTCGGTGGTAACCGATGGCCTTCTTTTACCTATCAGCCATCGAGAGAAGAAGGGCACCCACACGCCTCGTGGATTGTGATAAGTTCGTTCGCAAATTCACGTGACCTTCCAGAGTGTTACCGAGATGGTTCTTGAAAAAATCAGGCCACAAATTAAGACGTGACAAAGTTGACGTGAAGTTGTCTCGATCAGGAATCACTTCTTTCTCCGTTGTCGTCTCTTCTTCGGTGTCTTCAAGAGCTCCAGGCATTTCTCGGTCTCGGACTGGATTTTTTCGAGAACTTCGACAGCCTCCTTGGCAAGTTTCGTAACTTTCTGCGGAATTGTGGGACTGTCTGCGTGGAACCAGGCTTCGTTGTACCGCCGATCCCACGTTCGACTTTCATGAAACAATTGCCGCAACACTGTTTCGGTATCCTTCGGCCGTCTGAACCGACGTCCTCCCTTTCCTTGTGGTTTCCGGAATTCCGTGACCCTGCGGTGCAGTTCTCTGCTTGACCATTCAGCTTTGACGCATTCTTTTTGGAGCCTACTCCTGTTTTTATCATCAAGCGAAAGCAGCGCCAGCATGTGCGACCAAGTAATCACGAAACTGCTTTTGCCCTGAGGTTTGCAGAGCGAGCGAACTTCGGAGCGTGTGTACACTTTCCGGAACACGCGAGTCTTCCAGAGCGTGTCGGCGTACGTCGCTTTCTTTCCAAGTTCTTTTGCAAGGTTTTGAATCAGGTTTTGACCGTACTCCCGTTCAACAGAAGGGCAGAGCAGATCCACCCGCTCTCCGACGTCATAATACCATTCCAAATCCCGCTTGCCGGTTTGTTTGACCAGACTTTTGAGCTGCCGCAACGCCTTTCGCTTCTTTAATGCGAGTTCGCTCGCTTTGGACATCCTGCAATCTCCTGAAAGTTGAGTGAGGCCTGAAAGTCGATTAGATCTATTCAGGCCACATTTGTATTGTCGTCGATGTGTTCACCAGCATCTTAGGGCTGCGAGCTTGGCATCTGAAAGTCACCGTACGGAATTCGCGAGGAGAGTTGGTTCAACTGGTGTGAATGCGGTCAGGACAACACACTCTTACGGAGTGATGACGAGAACTTGTCGTAGGCCGGTTTTTGTCAGCGAGACGACTTGAGAGGCAATCCTAAAAAACGAGCCTCACCTCGACGGGCCAGACGAGGGAGGCTCTGACATCAGCCAATCGGGCCTGATCAACTGATGTGTACAAAAAGCATAACATAAGTCACGTGAAAATTGGATCACACATGCAACACCATTATCCGACTATCCGGTTGCCGCAACTTCGTTTTCTTGCTGGATTTGCCAACGAAGACCTACAAGTTGGAACCTGAGATACTTGAAAGAAAGAGATGATCAGAGTCATTTGCTTTTGATCAATACCATTAGGCCAGTGTCGTGTCGGGCAGTTCGTGGCGTCTGGGCATCGGTTCTCCTCTTCGAGACAACCAAATACTCACCAAGAAAAACCAAACTGACAATACTGACAATACTGAATGTCCGTACCAGTTATGCCAATCGAGGACGATTATTGAGTGTTCTCAAGTGAGCGGTGAAGTTCGATGCGATCGAACAAAGCAATGCCACCCATGGCCGTGGGAGCGATTCCCGTGAGGGTAAAGTCACCGTAGTCTTTCCAAAGATCGCGAGTGACGACGGTCCACTCGACAGGTTTTTCAGAAGAGACTGCTGTCGCTTGCCAGCCCGTGGTATTCGAACCGGAATAGTAACGACGCACCGGCGAATTGGCAGGTGGCCAATCACCCTGGTCGGCAAGCTCAAGCATAATGCCAACACCGTCCGGAGTTTTCCAGGCAAACCTCAGGTAGCGAAATTCTCCAGGGCCTGGGTTCTCGCGGATTGCATAGTTCCAACCAGGAATCGAAGGTGAATAACGTTGGGGTGGGGAGATTCGTAAAGCAGAGATACCAGAAAATGTGTCGAGGCGTTCCAGCGTTGCTTGACCAGTGCCCTGAGTAAGTACGCTCAGGAATTTGAAGTCATCGTCAAACAATGTGATTCGCGTGCTCGGCACCGGACCTAATGAAGTCCGGATGTAAGCAAGTAGATCGGCAACATCTTGGGGGGAGATGAGTTTGTCGAAATTCTCAGGCATCAATGATTGTTCAGTCCCCTGAAGCACGTCGATATCCTTGCGAAGCAACGTCTGTTCGATCACTTCAGATTGTCCCTTTTCTTTTGTCATTGTTGAGACACTGCGAAGGGTAATGCTCGTTTCCGTTTCTGAGGCCAAGATGCCGGAGTACAAGCGACCACTGTTGTCGATAACAACATAACTTCGATAGCCAGCGGTGATTTTGGTGTTTGGCTGCAAGATGTCGAGGAGCACGGATTCATCAGTGCGAGTTAGGATCACAGAGAGGTCGGGGCCAACGAGTTTTTCTTGACTGTTCACTTTATGACAACTGGCACAGTTTATATCAAAAATTAATTTGCCGTGAGAAGCATCGCGACGATTCTCAAGTGCGACCTGATATTTTTCAACGAGTTCGGGATTCAAGAGTTGTTGAGCGTTGGCAAGAAGTCTTTGGGCACGGGAACGGAGTTCCTTATCTGGATGTTCGAGCAATTGGAAGCGTTGAAATCCGCTGAGAGCCTGCGGCGAGATGCTACCATTACCAATGGCATTCAAAAGAGCAGGAAGCCGGTCAACATGTCCAAAAAAAGCGTCAATAATGGCTTGTCGAACAGCGGGAGTAGAACCATCCCAATTGCTAAGCAAGACTTGTGTAATGTCAACATCTCGCTTTGTCGCCAAGACCCCGATTGCGGCAAGCTGAATTGTTGATGGTTGCCTAGAATCGAGAAGCTGCTCGGCCACGATGTTCAAAGTGGTTCCAGATGTGCTGGCGAGTATTTCTATCGCGGTGATTCTTGCTTCGAGTGTCTGCGAGTTGTCCAAAGCATCGGCGGTCGCTTTGGAAAAAACCGCTTGCATTTCTTTTGACTCTGTAAACTTTGTTGCACTCGCGACTCGCAATGCTAATCGTCGCACTTCCACTGACTTGCCGGTAAGTAGATGACCGAGTGACTCTTTACCTTTCGTTGAATCCAGCGCCCGTGATTCACCTCGGTCGAGTCCTTCGAGTAAGCCTGTTAGGCAAGTCGTTTGTTGCTCCGCATGATTCTTCAGTGTGCTGGCAACAGTGACCAGAAGCCTGCTGATTTCGACATCGTAGTGACGCGCCCCAATGATTGCAGCAAGAGGATGGAG
>DAOUPA010000490.1 GCA_030626405.1 Planctomicrobium sp. | reverse complement strand
AATTCAAACGGACTGCGGTGAGGCAACGACCGATCTGGCGAACCGGATGGGCTTGCCGCTCGTCGCGACGAACGATGCGCACTACCTCTGCACCGACGATGCAGAGATGCACGACGTTCTGCTGTGCGTGAATACGAAATCGTTCCGTAGCGACGAAAACCGGATGAAGATCCAGACCGATCAACTCTTCATTCGCTCGCCGGAGCAGATGTACGAGACGTTCAAAGATCAGACCGAAGCCGTCGCGCTTTCGCAGGAAATCGCTGATCGCGTTGATATTAATCTCGACCTGACAACGAAGCACTTTCCGGTCTTCACGCCACCGGATGAGAAGAACGATGTCGATTACCTTCGCGAAATCTGCGAAGCCTCGCTGATCGAACGATACGGTGTGAACGCAGATCGGGTTTATAAAGATCGACTTGACCTAGAACTGGGCGTGATCGAGAAGATGGGCTACTCCAGTTACTTCCTGATCGTCTGGGACTTTGCACGATTCGCGATTGAGAAAGGCATTCCCTGCACCGCTCGTGGTTCGGCATGTGGTGCGATTGTGGCATACCTACTCGGTTTCTCCGATGTTTGTCCAATCAAATACGACTTGCTGTTTGAGCGATTCCTCGATCCAAGTCGGTCGGAAGCGCCTGATATCGATATCGACTTCTGCCGTGACCGCCGCGAACTTGTCATCCAGTATGTGAAAGACAAGTACGGCAGCGAGAACGTTGCACAGATTGGCACGTTCGGGACTCTCAAAGCCAAAGCGGCGATCCGTGATGTCGCCCGGGCTTTGTCGGTGCCGCTCAAACGTGCGGATGAAATCGCCAAGATGATTCCGGACACGCTGAACATCAAACTCAAAGATGCACTCAAAGAAGCGCCGGAGCTGAAAGAAGCATTCGACAATGATCCGCAGGTCAATGAACTGATCAATTTCGCGATGGCGATGGAAGGTCTCGCGAAATCCGCTGGAACGCACGCCGCTGGTGTGGTGATTGCTGATAAGCCTCTTGAAGAATACATCCCGCTGCAAAAAATCACCGGCAAGAATGATGTCCTGACTCAATGGACCGATGTGGAAACTGCGGGCTTGCTAAAGATGGATTTCCTCGGCTTGCGGAACCTGTCGATTCTCGATAAGGCTGTGAAGAATGTCAAAAAGCATCGCGGCGTCGACATTGTTCCCAAGGATATTCCGCTCGACGATAAGGCAACTTTTGCTCTGCTACAACGAGGAGAAACGAAAGGGATTTTCCAGCTTGAATCAGGTGGAATGCGAGACCTGCTGACGAAAATGCACCCGGACAAATTCGAAGACATCATCGCGACGTCGGCACTCTATCGCCCAGGTCCGCTTGAAGGCGGTATGGTGATGACCTACGTGAACGTCAAGCTTGGTCGCGAACCGGTCCCGACCGTGCATCCGATTGTGGATGATGTTCTCGCTGAGACCTACGGTGTGATGGTTTATCAGGAACAGGTGATGCGGATTCTCAACCGCCTGGGCGGCATCGAACTTGCCAGCTCCTACAAGTGTATTAAGGCGATTTCAAAGAAAAAACAGTCGATCATCGACAGCTTCCATGATCAGTTCATCGAAGGTTCTCAAGCTCAAAACATGAGTGTCGAACAGGCCGAAGGCATCTGGAATCTGATCGTCAAATTCGCTGGCTACGGATTCAATAAATCACACTCGACGGCCTATGGTGCGATTGCCTACCAGACCGCTTTTCTGAAGGCTCACTACCCTGAAGAGTTCATGGCAGCGCTGCTTTCGTGCGGGATGGAATCGAGCGAGCGAATGTCGGAACATACCGAAGATTGTCGACGGCAGAAAGTTGAAATCATTCCACCGGATGTCAATCTTTGTGATGTCGAATTCAGCGTGGTCGTGGAAGGCGAAGGGGACGATGTCATTCGAAAAATTGCTTTCGGACTCGGAGCACTCAAAGGTGTCGGCGAAACGGCGATGCACGTGATGGTCGATGAACGTAATGAAAACGGACGCTTCAAAAACATCTTCGATCTCTGTGAACGCTGCGATCCCAAGGTGCTCACCAAAGGGGCTTTGGAAACACTGGTTAAGGCGGGAGCCTTGGATGGCTTCGGATACAATCGTGAGCAGCATAAGCTGGTTATCGAGCGCGCGGTTCAGGCAGCCGTTTCTCGACAAAAAGACAAGGCGATGGGGCAAATGAACTTGTTCGGTGGTCCTTCTTCAGAAGGAGGCGCCGATGATCAGGATGACGATATTGCGATGCCAGTCGCTGAGGATTGGACGCACGGTCAAAAGCTGACGATCGAGAAAGAAGTGCTCGGCTTCTATTTGACCTCTCATCCACTGACGGAATACGCTGATCAAATCAAATCCTTTACGCAGCACACAGTGAAAGATCTCAAAGAACTCGGCGATGGAAAAGATGTGACCCTGGGAGGTATGATTGCTTCCATCAAGAAGGCACAAACCAAAAAACCATCTCGAAACGGCAACAGCAAGTACGTGAATTTCGACCTTGAAGATGCGCAAGGGATCGTTCGTTGCATTATGTGGCCGGACGACTTCGCTGATGCTGGTGAAAAAGTCGTGACCGATACGATCGTTGTCGTGAAAGGCAGAGTCGACTTCCGTGGGCGAGAGCCGAACGTGATCGTCAATAAACTTCTGACGCTGGCAGAAGCCGAGAAAGAATTTACAAAACAAGTCGCGATTCGTTTTCAGAAAGGGCTGCATACAGAAGACGATATGAAACGCGTTCGCGATCTCCTGAGCCGTTACCCTGGCAAAACACCAATCACGATTGTCGTCGAAACCAGCGATCCCAAGAACGCGAAGAGCAGCGAAAACGGAGTTTCGAACGGACAAGTCAATGGCAACGGAGCCACGAACGGTTCAGGAAGAATACGAGCGACGCTGGCAACATCGCTGACGGTTTCTGCTCGGTCAGAACTCAAGGAAGAACTGAAAGCCATCCTCGGCGAAGGTGGATTCCGCTTTCAGGCGGTGCCAGCGAATCAACGGTAATGAAAAGTGTCGAACTTTGAGCTTTGAGCCGCTAGCCACGGGCCTTTCGGGAGTAACGTTTTCTCGCAAATTGCCCGACGCTAGCGCGTTCGGCTCAGAAATGCCCGTTGATCATGGTTCCTGTGGCATGTCTGAGATTTTCAGCAGGGTTTTCTGGACGATTAAATCGTGTTCGTATGAGTAGCGTGGGTCTTGTTCGTGGCGGATCATGCGAGCGAGTTCGGCAATGTCTTCGGCATAGCGAACGTACTTTGGAAGTTCAACATCCTGCCAGCCTTTCTTGTATTTCCCTCGATCTTTCGTCAGCGCCAACCGTGCTTTTGAATTGGCCATGGGACGGATTTCGAGTGTCCCTTCCGTTCCGCAAACCACGAGTTGTCGGCGTGAGAATCCATCAACATCGTTGCAGCTACAATGCAGTGTCGCATGAGATTTAGGATACCCAAGCACAGCAAGCATGTTGTCCTGATAGCCATCATCAATGGGTGAACTGTGCTGGTTGACGGTTTGCAGTGTTTCTGGTTCTCCAAGAATATGAATCAGGATGTCGAGCATGTGACCGCCCAGTTCAAACATCATTCCGCCTGGTTGTGTCAATAGACCACGGCGCGTGGATGCTCCCACTAATTTGCCGATCACTGCGTTGACCGCGAATGGTTCGCCGATCCAACCTTTTTGAATGAGATCATCCAGCAGCATGACTCCTGGATGTGTCCGGTACATGTAGCCCATCTGGACAATTAAATGTTTCCGGGAGGCTTTGTCCATAATCCGCTGAAACTGAGGAAACGAAAACCCGCCGGGTTTGTCCAGGTGAATATGTTTTCCGGCGTCAAGGCAGGCTTCAGCAACATCAAGAAGTTCAGGGACGTCGGTTTCGATGGCAATCGCTTGTACGCTTTCGTCGTTGAGTAGCTGTTCCTGGGTTAACCAGGAGAGCCCTTGATATGCCTCTTCGGCTTCCCAGGTTTTTTTTAGATTGGCGTTCGGCTCGACAACTCCGACCACTTCAAAGTCATTGGAAGCACGCAACGTTCTCATCTTGCCACTGGCGTGTGGGTGACCGACGCCGATCTGACCAATTTTTAAGACCGCCATGTGAACCTCATTTGTCGTGTCATGCCGTTTGTTCCTCATTTTGCACAGACAGGAAGGTCTGTGCTATCTCATTGTGTATCTGCGATTGTGCATGAAAAAAGCCCGGACATTGTTGAATGTCCGGGCTGACTGAGTGCTTAATCGTGACGAACTTGAACTTGAAGCGCGCCGAGGAGTTTCGTGATACGTTTTTCTTTTCCACTGATGAAGAATACGTTATCGAGGATGATCGCTCTTTTTTCACCACTGGGTTGCAGGATCAATCGACCAGAGCCGAGCAGCATGTACTCAAAGATGTCATTGATTTCCTTGTCGATGCGTAAGTGAGGTGCAGAGAACCGTTCGAGGTCGCTGAGCATTCCGTGGTGATGCAGGAGTTCGTTGGGGCGGACTTCCCAGTAGTCGAAACGAGCCAAAACGGCAACAAAGCAGTAGATCGTTGACATTACAAAAAAGTAGATAAAGTAGAACGTCGCATTTGCAACCGGCTTGATGCCAGCGATGGCGTCCCCGACGACCGGGACAAGACCTGGCTTTGACTTGAACGCCAGGATCGCCAAAAGGACACAGACTGCAATGATGGCGAAGAGGCTGAATGAGGTCGCACGTGGAAAATCAAAAGAGAGGACAACCAGATTGAGACTGAAAATGATCGTGAAGATCCAGCAGATATTCGCTGCCATATTCGTATTCAAATCCGGTTTCAACCACATTGTGATTCCGCAAATCAGCGCTGCAATCCACGATGGCCACATGAACACAATTTTGGGGTACGACATCAGGATGACGCCTTTGGCTTGCGTCGGTTCATTTTCGGACACGGGTGTCTCCTCGGAAACGGACTCTTCAGACATCTCTT
>DAOUPA010000643.1 GCA_030626405.1 Planctomicrobium sp. | reverse complement strand
ACTCCCGCGAACACCGGCTCCTCAAACACAGGAAGATTGAAGACGCGTTAAGCGTGCGATTCTTCTTCTTCCCGTTCGAACTCTGGTGGTTCGAATTTGGGTGCCGTCATTTCAGGCTCATCATCAGTGACATCCGGTCGAGAATAGTTCGACGATGAACTCGAACTGGTCCGAACGTCGTCTTCAATTCCCTGAATTCCTTTCTTGAACTCAACAATCCCTTTGCCGAGACTCTTCGCAACCTCAGGCAATCGCTTGCCGAATAACAAAAGAGCAATAATTCCGACGATTAACATCTCCGGAACACCGACCCCACCTGGGATAAAACCGAGAAGAGTAGGAAACATAATTCAACCTCACACTTTGAATTCTTGTGACACGTGATCATTCAGTGACCAACGTAAGCAAATTCAGATTTCAATATATCAGTTTAGGGGAGAAGATTCTGGCCTTCGTTCATTCCATCCCGAAACGAACGGAAACTCTCACCGAGTGATTTCATTGTTGCCGGGAGTCGCTTCCCAAACAGGAGTAACGCAATTAAGGATACCACCAACAGCTCGCCCATTCCAAAACCATACATCCTTCTGCTCCAATTTTCTTTGATCAACTGCGGAAGAAACCGGCAGCAAGAGTGGAGGCAGTCAGGTCAGGATAGACGAGCACCACATCCGAACAACTGCCGGAGACTGGACGACTCGTCTTGCCCACGCATTCGCGAGCGACTTTGAGCACCTCAATCATACACCTCTCTCTCCCGCTGTCAATGCCTTGCCTGAGGAGCAAAATGCACGTTTCGCAAGTCGTAACGGTTGCATCTGGTGTACGTTAAGTGAATCCCTGAAATCAGTTACGCCGTGACAATCGTCAAAGCCACTGATACATTTGGTCGAAAACAGAAAGACACCCTGTCTCCACACTCTTTGAAGCACAATATGTAAAAGTGGCGAATTTAAGACTCCACCGAACCAAATTCGATGGAAATTGAGAATCTCAATGAAATGATCTTAACGAGTGGAAGTCTGGGTAAGTTTTGTCAAAGTAAGCGAAAACAACGTCTTTGAAGATGAGATCAAAATGAAAGTTTCGGTAATTGGTGGTGGTGGACTGGTCGGCTCTTGTGCGGCATTAGCTCTCCAGTTTGGTGGCATTGTCAAAGAAATCGCCTTGGTCGACGTCAATCAGGATCTCGTGGAAGGTCAGGCACTCGACCTGCTGCACGGCGCATCGCTGACAGCAGATCAAAAAATTACTGCCGGGGGTGCCGAACTTTCGTCAGATGCCGACGTCATCTGCATCACCGCTGGCTTGCGTCGCAAACCAGATGAAAGTCGACTCGATCTCATCAATCGCAACGTCTCTCTGTTTCGCGGAATCCTTTCCGATCTGAAATCGGCAGGTTACAAAAAAGATGCGGTCGTCTTCGTGGTCTCAAACCCTGTCGACATCCTGACATCTCTCGCGGTTGCTGAACTCGACCTGCCCCCTCAACAAATCATCGGTCTTGGCACCGTCCTCGATACAACTCGCCTCCGTAGTATGCTCGCGCAACGGATTGAAGTGCCACCAAGTCAGGTTCAGGTCACAATCTTCGGAGAACACGGAGACAGCATGGTCCCGATCTGGTCGAACGCTCAAATCGCCGGACTCCCTCTGGAGAAATACCCCGGCGTCACTTCGCAACTCATCGCCGAAGTCGAAAAGAAAACACGCGGATCAGGCGCAGAAGTCATCAAGAAAAAAGGTGGTGCCGGATTCGCCGTCGGAGTTTCCATCGCCGATGTGATCCATTCCATCGCACTCAATCAGGAACGCATCCTGCCGGTCTCCTCACTACAAAACGGCGCCTACGGGCTCCGCGACATCTGCATCAGCGTGCCCACCGTCGTCGGTCGTCAGGGAGCACAATCCCACATCGAAATCGAACTCTGGCCGAAAGAACTCACCGCCCTCCAACGCTCCGGTCAGGTTCTGCAAGAGACGCTTTCTAAAGTTTTAGGCTCGTAATTGCAAAAGAAGCGAGATGCGTTTCGGCGTACTCTACTCTGCGTTCATTCGCCCCACTTAGCCCCCGGTGATTCACCGGCGGGCAATGCGACGTTTAACGATTCGTCTCACCATCAATTTTTGAACAAACCGTATTCGATTCCCGTTCGAAGTTGTTATTGCACTTTTTTCAGGACTCGTTGCGGTTGACGTTGCTTCGCCACACCTTTGAAAAGTGCAGCGAAGCATGAACGCAATTAAGTTCACGCTACAAATCAATATCGTCGACCTCGCCCGCTTCATCCATGATCAGACGGTAGCGTTCGGAGGCATCTTTGCCGAGAAGTTGTGAGAATATTGCGTCGGCGTCGACGGCGTTTTCGATGTCGACGCGAAGTAACACGCGCGTTTTCGGATCGAGAGTCGTCTCCTTAAGTTGTGGCGCGTTCATTTCCCCCAAGCCTTTGAAACGCTGGACGTCAACGTTACGATTCGACGCGATCGAGGCCATGATTTCTTCCTTGTCAACATCATCGCGCGCGTAGTACCGTTCTTTGCCGACCTCAATTTTGTAGAGCGGTGGCTGCGCGAGATAGAGCCGTCCTTGCTGAATCAATTCACGCATATGGCGGAAAAAGAAGGTCAGAATGAGTGTGCTGATGTGGTAGCCGTCGCTGTCGGCATCCATGAGGAGAATGATGCGATGGTAACGCAATTTGTGCGCGTCGAAGTGTGGTCCGATGCCGGTTCCAAGTGTCTCGACCAGGTCGTGAATTTCCTGATTCTTGAGGATTTTCCCAAGCGCCAGTGATTCTGTGTTGAGGATTTTCCCTTTGAGCGGCAGCACGGCTTGAGTCGCTGAATTCCTTCCGCTTGCTGCGGTGCCACCAGCGGATTGCCCTTCGACGATGAAGAGTTCGCACTCTTCGGCTTTGTTGGAACGGCAGTCGAGCAGCTTACCCGGCAGGTTGCTTCGCTTTGAACCTGGACCTTTCCGCTTGATTTCTTTAACGGCTTCCCGGCTAGCCAGGCGCGCCCGCGCAGCGAGAACAATTCTTCCTATCACAGCGTCGGCAATCGATGGATTATTGTTGAGCCATGTCTCAACGCCAGGTCGGACGACACCATCGACCAAAGAATTCATCTCTGGGTTGTTGAGACGATCTTTAGTCTGCCCCTGAAACATTGGATCGTTATGAAACACCGAAATGATTCCGAGCACACCCTCGCGGATATCATCCGGCGAGATCGTCAGCCCTTTTGGCTTAATGTTATGAACCTCCATGTAATTCTTGACCGCTTTCGCCAGCCCGGAACGAAACCCTGATTCGTGAGTTCCTCCGCCGCGCGTCCGAATTCCATTCACATAGCTGCGAACGTGTTCATCGGTCGATTCGGTCCATTGAAGAACCATTTCAAGGCGAACTTTCCCTTCATCTT
>DAOUPA010000164.1 GCA_030626405.1 Planctomicrobium sp. | reverse complement strand
TGCAGCGGACACCCAGCCGCCATGCCGCCCAGCATGTCGCCTGTATGGCAGAACGGAACTCCGCAATCCATGCACCGCGCACCTTGATCTGTGAGGACTTGTAATTCGATTGGATTGGCGAATTCGTTCCAGTCGCCCAGCCGCTCCTGCGGCGATCGCTCGGTCGCAGTTTCACGTGCGTACTCTTTGAATCCGGTTGGCTTACCCATGGTGTTGGTCGAGTGTTGAGGGTCTAGTGACGAGAGTGAAAGAAAAAACGGGTTAGCCGCACACTTTAAGTGTACGGAAAAACAATTGTGATCTTGTCTAAACTTGTTCCACGGTCGTTTCACTGGCAGCGTTGTCTTGTGCCAGTTCTTGCATCACGCGTTTGTAATCGCGGGGCATGACTTTGACGAACTGACCGAGACTGGTGTCCCAGCTGTCGAGGATTTCTGCCGCCCGAGTCGAACCGGTATAATTCTGGTGCTTCTCGATTGACTCTTTCAATTCGGCGATTTCGCCTGTCTCTTCCACTTTATCGAGATCAACCAATTCGAGGTTGCAGTTCTCCAAGAGTTGTTTGTTTGGGTCCCAGACATAGGCGATGCCTCCGGACATGCCGGCGGCGAAGTTGCGACCAGTCTCACCGAGAATGATCGCTCTGCCACCAGTCATGTATTCACAACCGTGATCGCCAACGCCTTCAACGACCGCCGTGGCTCCGGAGTTGCGGACGCAGAATCGCTCGGCAGCGATGCCACGGAAGTAGGCTTCTCCAGACGTTGCTCCGTACAGGCCAACGTTTCCGATGAGGAGGTTTTCTTCCGCTTTGAAGCTGCTGTCTGCCGGGGGATAAATAATCAGCTTACCACCTGAGAGACCTTTGCCGCAGTAGTCGTTGCCATCGCCAATGACTTCGATAGTGACGCCCTTGACGAGCCACGCCCCGACCGATTGACCCGCCGAACCTCGACAGGTGAGATGAATCGTATCTTCCGGCAACCCTTTGGATTTCCATGCTTTGGAAACCTCATGGCTGAGTGATGTTCCGAACGCTCGATCGATGTTTTGAATATCGACATCAAGGTGGATCTTTTCACCCTTTTGAATCGCATCAAGACACTGCGGGATGAGAATTGACTGATCCAGAGTTTCCTGCAGTGCATGTTTCTGTTCACGCTGGCAATATGTCCCGGCATCTTTGTACGGACTCTGCACGCGAGTCAGAATTGACGAGAGATCAAGTTTCTTCGCTTTCCAGTGATCGATCTCCGGGTTCTTCTCCAGCATGTCGCTGCGCCCGACCATTTCGTTGATCGTGCGGAAGCCAAGTTCCGCCATGATTTTGCGACAGTCTTCAGCGACCATGAACAGATAGTTCACGACATGATCCGGTTGTCCGCTGAACTTTTTGCGAAGTTCCGGGTCTTGAGTCGCGATGCCGACCGGGCAGGTGTTGAGGTGACACTTCCGCATCATGATGCAGCCCATCGTGATCAGCGGTGCGGTCGCGAGGCCAAATTCTTCGGCTCCGAGCAAACAGGCAATTGCGACATCGCGACCGGTTTTGATCTGACCGTCGGTTTCCAGCACGACGCGGCTTCGCAAGTCGTTCATCACGAGCGTTTGGTGCGTTTCGGCAATTCCAAGTTCCCACGGCAGACCGGCATGTTTGATGGATGTCAGTGGGGAAGCACCTGTCCCGCCGCCATCACCGGCGATGAGGATTTTGTCGGCGTGACCTTTGGCGACACCGGCGGCAATCGTGCCGACGCCGACTTCCGAGACCAGCTTCACGCTGACTCGTGCCGACGGATTCGAGTTCTTCAGGTCGAAGATCAATTGCGAGAGATCTTCAATCGAGTAAATATCGTGGTGTGGAGGCGGACTGATGAGACCGACACCTGGCGTTGAATGCCGTGTCGCAGCGATGATTTTATCTACTTTGTGACCTGGCAGTTCTCCTCCTTCACCGGGCTTTGCACCTTGAGCGACTTTGATTTGCAACTCGTCGGCGTTCGTCAAATACCAGGAAGTGACACCGAATCGACCAGAGGCGACTTGCTTGATCGAGGAACGTTTGCTGTCGCCGTTGGGCATGGGGGTGAAGCGATTCTCGTCTTCGCCACCTTCACCGGTATTACTTTTTGCACCGAGGCGATTCATCGCAATCGCCATGGTCTCGTGAGCTTCGGCGGAGATGGAACCGTAACTCATCGCACCAGAGCAGAAGCGTTTTACGATTTCACTGGCAGGTTCGACTTCTTCCAACGGAACGGAATCTCCGGACCGAAAACGGAGCAGTCCCCGCAAGGTTCCCTGGCGCTGTTCACTGTCGTTCACTAGTGCAGCGAAGCGATCATATGCAGCCTTGTCGTTGCCGCGTGCTGCCTGTTGGATTTCGGCTATCGTCAGCGGATTCCAAGCGTGCTTCTCACCGTTATGCCGCCAATTCACCAAGCCCATGTTCGGCAACACAGGCAGCGGTTTGCTTTCGTCTCGAATCGGGAATCCGAGTTTGTGACGGCGCAAGTGTTCTTCAGCGAGAATCTCGAAATCGACACCTTGAATACGACTCGCGGTTCCGTTGAAACAGACATCAATCACATCTTCCCCAAGTCCCAGAGCTTCGAAAATCTGTGCACCTTTGTAGGAAGCGAGTGTCGAAATGCCCATTTTGCCCATCACTTTGAGCATCCCTTTATAGACACCTTTGCGGTAGGCACGGACAATGGTTTTTTCGTCGTAGTCTTTCTTGAGGTGACCATGATCTTTCGCGTCCCGAATTGCTTCGAATGCGAGATAAGGATTGATCGCATCGGCACCGTAGCCAGTGAGCAAACAGAAGTGATGCACTTCCCGCGCTTCGCCGGATTCGACGACAAGACCGATTCGTGTGCGGAGTTCTTTGTGGACGAGGTGATGATGCACCGCTCCGGTGACGAGTAACGAACTGATCGCAACTCGCTCGGCACTGCAAGCACGGTCAGACAAAACGACAAGGACAAAGCCATCGTCGATGGCCTGTTCGACTTCCTCACAAATGCGTTTCAGGGTCGGCAGCAGCCCGGCGGTCCCTTCGGATTTGGCCCGGGTTGTATCGATCGTTTTCGTGTTCCAGCCGCGATAACCATCTAACGATTTAATGGCGGACGTTTCTTTGTCTGTCAGAATCGGATGCGGCACGCGCAGGCGATGTGCCTGCTCTTCTGTCGTGTCGAGCAGATTCCCTTCTGGACCGATGTAACATTCCAGCGACATGATCACTTCTTCGCGAATTGAATCAATTGCAGGGTTTGTCACCTGTGCGAAAAGCTGTTTGAAGTAGTCGTAGAGTAAACGCGGTTTGTCAGAGAGACACGCGATTGATGTGTCATCCCCCATCGAATAGATCGGGTCTTTGCCTTGATTAAGGAGCGGCAACAACATGAACTGCATCGTCTCGGTCGTGTACCCGAACGCCTGCATCTGATTGAGCAAATTCTCCTGCGGGATACGCTGAGCTGTTCCTCCGTGTCGTTTCCATTCATCGACGAGTTCGTCCAGGTCAACTCGTTGCTTTTGCACCCATTCACCATAGGGGCGTGCGCTGGCAACTTCGTGCTTGAGTTCTTCGTCCGGGATGAGCCGTCCCTGTTCAAAGTCGACGAGGAACATTTTCCCCGGCTGCAAACGCCCTTTGATTTTGACGTTGTCAGGTTCAATATCGAGCACGCCGACCTCGCTCGCCATGATAACTTTGTCATCGTGAGTGACATAGTACCGGCTGGGTCGCAGTCCGTTGCGGTCGAGGCATGCGCCGATGAAGTGTCCATCGGTGAATGAGACACTGGCAGGTCCGTCCCAAGGTTCTTGTATTGCGGAAAAGTATTCGTAGAAGTCGAGCTTGTCTTTGCTCATTTCATGATGATTCTGCCACGCTTCAGGAATCATCATCATGGCGACTTCCTGCAAGGTTCGCCCGGAGTGGTAGAGAAATTCCATTGCATTATCGAAATTGCCAGAGTCGCTGCAATGCTCTTCGACAACCGGAAAGAGTTTGTCCAAGTCGTCGCCGAACAGTTCGGATTTCATCGCTCCTTGCCGAGCGTACATCCAGTTGCTGTTCCCTTTGACAGTGTTGATTTCTCCATTATGAGCCATGAATCGCAGCGGCTGCGCACGGTCCCAGGAAGGAAACGTGTTCGTGCTGAAACGGCTATGAACCATTGCCAGATGCGATTCGAAGTCTTCGTCGCGAAGGTCTTCGAAATAATCGAGCATCTGATCCGGCGTGAGCATTCCCTTATAGATGATCACTTTCGTTGAGAGCGAACAGCAGTAAAATTCCAGTGCATGCGGATGCTCGGATTCGCGGATTCGATGAGACGCCATCTTGCGAATGACGAAGAGCTGTCGCTCCAATGCTTCCTGATCGAGACCATCGGCAGCTCCGACGAGCAACATTTCCATACAGGGTTCTGCTTCAATTGCAGATGGCCCAATCTTCGCAAGTTCTGGTCGCTGTGGAACGTCTCGCCAACCGAGGAGTTCTTGCCCCTGTTCTGTGATCAGCTCGCCCATGATCTTTTTGAACTCCGCGCGTGCTGCGTCATCTTTGGGGAGAAAGATGATGCCGGCACCGAACTTACCTGACTCAGGCAGATCGATTCCCAGTTCTGCTTTGGCGACTTTGCGCAGGAATTTCTGTGGGAGACCGAGGAGAACTCCAGCACCGTCTCCTGTGTTTTCTTCACACCCGCAGGCACCACGATGGGTCATGTGTCGGTTGATGCGGTCGGCGTCGAGAATGATTTGATGCGAAGGGACACCTTTAATGTGCGCGACAAAACCAACACCGCACGAATCATGTTCGTTGAGTGGGTCGTATAATCCCTGAGCTTCAGGAAAGCGAGTTAGCCCGCGAGGGAGTTCGATTGTCATATTCGTTACTGTCCTTAACTGCACTGCTCGAAGCTGCCAAAGTCAGGCGGTTTCGAAATGGTCTTCTGGCTCGCAATGATTTTCTCTCGCGCCCCACACTCGGTGCGAACGCTCATCGCTCTCTTTTGGGGTGACGTTCTCTCGTTTGAAGAAAACGTTGGCCGTTCCGTCGGTGGCTTGCTCGAAGAGGGGAGCCTCAGTCGAGAAATTCGGCACGTCACTGTGCCGATCAAGCTGTCTCAAAAATTGGGAACTATGAAATCGCACTGCTGATTGCAGGCGTTTTTATCGATGTGACCTCGTCTGGCGGCAAGTCTTCGTGAAGTAACTCCACGAACTTTTCCGCAGCACGAGATAAATGTTTGTGACGTCGATGGACGATCCCTAACGGGCGAACAAAGTCACAATCAGAGAATGGAATCGCCTTCAAAGTTTCGAATTCCAGTTCTCGCCGCAATGTGGCAAGCGGCAGAATTGCCACTCCCAGATTGATCTCAACGGCCCTCTTGACGGATTCTAAATTGTCGAATTGGTGCACGATATTTACGCTGACGTGTGACTTCTTCAGAAGCTTTTCCGTCTTCCGGCGAATCACGAGGTCATTCGTAAATGAGACCATATTCTGCCCGCTGAGTTCCGAAAGTAACAAGGAATCCAGGTGAGCGAAAGGATGCTCGTGTGCCACCGCCAGAACCATTTCCTGATCCTGCCACGGAACGCACCCAATTTCTCCTCCATCTTTCGGAAAGGAGACGATGCCCAAATCCACATCATCCCGCAACACCCGACTGTACACATCGTCAGTTCGGGCGTATTCGAGACTCAAATCGACGTGGGGGTAATCGCTCCGGAATCGTTGGGTATAGTCGGCCATTTGTAGTAGCCCGACTGAATAGATTGAGGCAACTCGCAAACGCCCAGTGAGCCTGTCGCTATACTGATGAACATCACTTTCGATGGCTCGATAATCGCCCAGCCACTTCTGACAGCGCTCGAAGTAAACTCCTCCAGCAGAAGTCAACTCGATTGGCCTTTGAGACCTGTCAATCAACATAACCCCAAGGTGTTCCTCGAGTTGCTGCAATGCCTGACTCACCGCTGGCTGCGAAATCTGCCTCGCACTCGCCGCTTTCGAAAAGCTGCGATGTGTTGCAATTTCACAGAAAATTTCCATATTGCGTAAATTCAACGCCTAGTCCGATAAGTTTTTACAAATAGGAAAGCCAGAACTTGATAAGTAATTGCACAGGATACCGCTGGGTGTGACCAGGGTCAAGTAGATGGACTGAGGGGCAAGGGGTCGAGGAGCAAAGGGAAAAACGTTGAGAAATTTTCTTGATCACGGTTTTCAACGCCTCAACGCTCAACTCTTCAACCCTCAACGATTCCACTGCTTCGTTGCATCGCGTCCTGCCTTTGCTATCGTTATGGTGCGAAGTCGTAGTGGTGATGCAAAATTGTGGTGAAGAGGAAAGAGATTATGGTCGAGTGTTCCGACCCGATGATTGAGGCCAAGGGCCTTTCGAAATTTTACGGACCGTTTATCGCGACTCAAGAGGTCACGTTTGCCGTTCCGACTGGACAAATTGCTGCCTTCCTCGGACCGAACGGGGCCGGGAAGTCAACGACAATGAAGCTCCTCACAGGCTTTCTCACTCCGAGTGAAGGAGAGGCCCGGATCGGCGGTTTCAACATGGCTGAAGACCGACTCAAAGCGAGTGGACTCATTGGCTATCTGCCTGAAAATGGCCCGCTTTATAATGAGATGACTCCGAAAAGCTTGTTGAAATACCTCGGACAAGCAAGAGGTCTTTCAAGAGGTCAACTCAAAGAGCGGCTCGATTATGTCGTCAAAAAATGTTCGCTCGATGATGTTTGGGGCAAGCAAATCGGAAAGCTCTCACGAGGTTATCGACAACGCGTCGGCATGGCCCATGCCTTGCTACACGATCCACAAGTGCTGATTCTCGACGAACCAACCAGTGGTCTTGATCCAAATCAAACTTTCCAGGTTCGAGATTTGATTCGTGAATTAGGAAAAACGAAAACGATTCTGCTTTCGACCCACAGCCTGTCAGAAGTCGAGGCCGTTTGTGATCGGGTCATATTGATCGACAGAGGCCGAATTGTTCTGGATGGAACCGTCGACCAAATGAAGGGCGATGGGGGCGACATGGAAGCTCAGTTCCGCAAATTGACCAGCAGCAAATAATTCCCACCATACGTAAAGAGAGATGGCTCAGCTTCGAACGTCCGAAAGCGAGCCACTTACTTAATCCCGAGTACAATAGACCAAAAGATATCGAGATGCGCAGTCACGTTATTCTCGCAGTTTTCAAGCGAAATGTTTCGAGTTACTTCTCCGGAATGCTCGGTTACTTGTTCATTGTCGTGTTCGTTGTCGCAGGGGCGTTTCTGGCCTTTAACCAGAACTTCTTTGCCGACAATCTGGCGAATCTCGATCAACTGAGCAAACAATTTCCACTGCTACTGTTGTTCATTATTCCCGCCGTCACCATGACGGTCTGGGCGGATGAGAAGAAGCTCGGCACCGATGAACTTCTCTTCACACTTCCAGCGTCAGATTTCGAAATTCTGCTGGGGAAGTATTTTGCCGTCCTGTTCGTTTACACTGTCGCTCTGCTCTTTTCGCTTACCCACGCTATTGTCCTCACGACACTCGGAAACCCGGACTGGGGTTTAATTTGTACGACCTACTTCGGTTACTGGCTCGCAGGCGGAGCGCTTCTGGCGGCGGGAATGTTCGCTTCGGTCCTGACGAGCAGTGCAACGGTCGCGTTCGTTCTGGGGGCAGTCATTTGTTCGATTCCAGTTTTCATTGATCGTATTCCTGGTCTCGACGTCTTGCTAAATCAAAGTTTAGGCATCAAGGAACCTCTTAGCGTTAGCGGCCAATTGCAGGGATTCACCGCCGGAAAGGTGACTTTCAGTGGCATTTTCTACTTCGTTGGGCTGACTTCGTTTTTCCTCTATCTCAATTCCGTGTTCATCGCTCGTCGGCATTGGGCTGGTGGTCAAAACGGTGGGGAGATGGCCCTGCACTACACCGCCCGAGTCACTTGCCTGGCAATTGCATTACTCAGCTTCACCTACACTCTCGCAGTCTCTGGCGGTGACATCGACACCACATCGGAAAAGCTGCACACGCTTTCGCCAACGACACTTGAGATTCTGAAAGGCATCGACAAGGAAAAGCCTGTCACGATTCAAGCGTTTATTTCTCCGGATGTCCCACAGGACTACGTCACGATTCAAAAAGAACTCAAAGACAAACTCCGTGAGTACGACCAGCGCGGCGGAGCCAATGTTCAAGTTCGCTTTGTCGATGTCGAGCCGTACACCGAATCCGCTGAGGAAGCGAGTGCATTAGGCATCGAACCACGGCAGATTCAGAGCGAAGACAACGGTCGCTTCTCACTCGAAGATGTTTACCTCGGCGTGGTGGTCACCAGCGGCTTCGATACCGTGGTCGTTCCATTTTTCGATCGCGGGACTCCCATTGAATACGAATTGACTCGATCCGTCGGCACCGTTTCAATTGAAGAGCGAAGAACGATCGGGATCTTATCGACTGACGCCCGCATCAATGGCGGCTTCAACCAACAGACATTTCAACGTTCTCCTGAGTGGCAAATCGTTCAGGAACTCAAAAAACAATACGACGTCAAAGAAATCTCCCCAGACAGCGAAATTGACGCCGAAGTCGACGTGCTGATCGCAGTATTGCCATCATCACTGACTCAGCCACAAATGGACAATTTCGTCAGCTACGTCAAAAAAGGTCACCCTGTTTTGATCTTTGACGATCCAATTCCGCAGTTCGGTCCACCTGGACTCCAGGGAGCACCACTCTCACCGAAACCTGGAATGGGTGGCGGGATGATGGGGCAGCAACAACCTGGCGAACCAAAGGCCGACGGTGGTCGTGCCACTTCGCTAATGAGAGCACTCGGCCTCCGCTGGGATGTCAGCAAGAGTCTCTTCGATTTGCGAAACCCTCACCCCCGCTATGCTGAAGTCTTCCCAAAGGAGTTGATCTTTTTGAGTGAGTCAAATGACGACTCCAACGAAATCTTCAGCCCCAAAAACCCTGTCTCTTCTGGTCTGCAAGAATTACTATTGTTCTACCCTGGTGCTGTCGAACGCGATCCTACCACACCTCTTCAATATGACGAAATTCTTCTGTCACGCAAATCAAGTACAGGCATGAATAGCTGGGACGATCTTGTGCGACCAGGCATGTTTGGAGGACAACAACTCGTCCCTCCTCCGTCCCATGAACCGGATGAAGACAACCATGCAATCGCCGTGTTTGTTCACCCACCTGATTCCGAGAAACCTTCTGCTGATGACAAGAAAAAAGGTGTCCATGCGATCTTCGTCGCCGACATCGACATGATTCACAATGTCATGTTCAGTGTCTGGCAAAGACAGATGTACGACTTAAAAATCGATAACATTCTCTTCGTTTTAAACTGCGTCGACTTCCTTGCAGGAGATGAACGGTACATCGAATTGCGAAAACGTCGAGCAGCACACCGGACCCTCACAAAACTTGAACTGCTTAAGAAAACATCCGAGGAACGACGTTCCAAAGAAGTGACAAAAGCAGACAAAGAAGCTGAAGATGCAGTCAAAGCGGCCCAAGAACGACTCACAACAATCCTGAAAGACCTCACTGAAGAGATGAAAACAGGAAGCGTCGATGCAGGCACGGCACAAGTACGCATTCAAACTGCAACGCAAGCTGAGAATCGAAAACTACAGCAATTAGAAGAAGAAATCGAACGCGAAAAGAACGATCGAATCCGACGTGTTCGTATTGAAACGGAGCAGGAGATTCGGTTAATCGAGAACAGAGTCTGGCGATGGGCTGTGATACTTCCACCGCTCCCTGCCATCATACTCGGATTCATTGTGGTACTCTCGAACCTGTTCAATGAACGTCGAGGCATCGAAAAAGACCGACTCCGATAAATTGCCAGTTTTCCAAGAACAGTTTCAACAGTTCGAAGACTTTCGAATTCAGAATCACCGAGAGATCAACATTCCCTGAGAAGGGAAGAATCACATTAATACGCGACAAAAGAAGTCGCATCCTTCACAGTTTTTATTCCGCGTGACAGAATCAGGCATTCTTAACCGGGAGTGGTATAGCATGAACCAATCAGTTCGTTCCCTCGTGTTTCTTGGCGTCGCCGTTGTTTGTGTAGGAGTCGGATTTGCGACTCACTCAATGTACACACCGGTTGACCTTGCTGATTTTTCAGATGTCGGGTCAGAATTCTACCCGGACTTTGACGACCCAAATACCGCAACGGGGTTGCGTGTCGCCTCGTTCAATGGAGACTCCGGAAAAACGGATGTCTTCAGTGTCGACATTAAGGATGGTGTCTGGCGAATTCCGTCCCATCATGAATACCCAGCCGATGCGAAAGATCAACTCGCCAAGACCGCAGCATCGATGGTAGGGGTGGACCGTCAAGCTTTAATTGAAAGCACCAAATCCGCACACAAAAGATACAACTTACTCGACCCTCTTGATGACAAAGTGACCGGCACCGAAGGACGTGGAGATCGGATTACACTTTACAAAGGTGATGATGCGCTCGTCGATTTTATTGTCGGCAAGCAAGTCGAAGGTCGGCAAAACGTTTACCATGTCCGGGCGGCAGGTGAAGATCGCTTCTACACAGCCGATCTGGGCGACTTCAAGATTTCCACGAAGTTCTCCGACTGGATCGAAAAAGACATCCTCGACATCAGTCCCAGTGATGTGAGTGAGTTAATTATCGATCGCTACCAGATCGATGAATCAAAGGGCGTTCTGGTTCAGGGTGACCGATTGAACCTCAATCGTAAATCGTCAACAGACGACTGGACACTCAAGGGCCTCAAAGCAGAAACCGAAGAGCTGGAGACAAGCAACATCAGCGCCATGCTGACGGCTCTCGATGATCTTGCCATCGTCGGTGTCCGCAAAAAACCACCAGGAATCAGCGCTGACCTGAAAGCCGAGGAAGGGATCTCCATCACACAGCGAGACATGCTGGACCTACGTGACAAAGGCTTCTTTATCGATCCGCAACGAGGTCGCATTTTATCCAACGAAGGGGAAGTTCTGGTTGGAACCAATGATGGCGTTCTCTATGCCTTACGATTTGGAGAAGAATTCTCCGGCAACGAAGTCGACATTGAAGTTGGTGGCAGCGAAGCCAAGCCGAAAAAAGAAAAGAAGGCCGACAACAAAGATGAGAAAAGTGATGAAAAGGGAAGTGACGAAGAAACCGGTGAAGAGAAAGGCGACTCTTTAGTCAAAAGCCGTTTCTTGTTTGTGACCGCTCAATTCGACGATGCGCTCCTCGGAGAAAAACCAACCCCACCAGTCAAGCCGGAGCCGCCAGCAAAACCAGAGCCACCTGCGGAGACCGAGAAAAAAGAAGACGCGAAGAATGAAGAGCCCAAAGCCGACGAAGCTGCTGACGCAGAAAAGGCTGAAGACGATAAAAAGGACACCGAGAAATCTGAAGAGGGCAAGAAAGACGAACCTGCCGATACAGAGAAACTCGCAGCACCAGGTGATGAAGCAAAGCCTGACCCTCAAAAAGAGTACGAAGACGCTCTGAAGCTCTATGCAGAAGAGTTGGAAGTGTACGAGATCAAGCTTAAGGATTACGAAAAGAGCATTGAAAAGGGACAAGAGCGTGTTGCAGAACTGAATCACCGCTTTGCCGACTGGTACTATGTCATCTCTGCCGATGTCTTTGACCGAATGAAATTGAACCGAATCGATCTCGTCAAAGAAAAAGAAAAACCAGCCGATGATGGTCCGCAGCCTGAAATCAAACCAGGTGCTCCGAATGCGGCCTTGGAAGCCCTCATAAAAAAGATGGCAGAAGAGAAAGCGGGATCATCCAAGGAGAAACCTGCAACCCCAGTAGAAAAGAAACCAGCTGGGAAACCTGCAACCGATAAAAAGCCTGCCTCAGAAGCGGATGCAGCGAAGAAAGAGACAGAAAAGAAAGATGGAACAGAGGAGAAAGTAGACTCTAAAAAACCTGAAGCTAAGCCAGTCACTCCACCGGCTGAAAAGAAGCCGGAAGTCAAACCGCCGGCTGAGTCACCTAAAGCAGAAGCAAAACCGACAAAGAAAGAGTCTCCAACGGAGAAATCTTCTACTGGTCAGCCAAAAGAACCGGCCCCTGCGAAATCTGAATGATTGAAAAGAAACTGATCAGTTCAGTCTCTGCACTTTTCCAACTCTGCGAGTAGACTCACCGACTGTTCGTCATCGTCGATGACTAATTCAATGTCGACGGCCCAGACTGGAATTGAGCCAATGCTGTTGACGTTGAGTTTAACAAGGTCTTTTCTCGTCACGATAAAGCTTTCGGCATATTGCCTGGAGGCCCATTGCTCAACTTCCTGAAGATCGCTCTCTGTGAAATGGTGATGATCCGGGAAGATTTTGAATCGCTCATCCGAGACCGCCAGCCCAATGCTGGCAAGCGTTCGCCGAAAGCCACCTGGATTCCCGATCCCGGCAAACGAACAAGTCCGTTTGCCGTTGAGGTCATCAAACTTTGCAATCTCTCCACTGGCATTCACAAGATGAGTCGGTGCGAATTGACTCGTGATGATCGGGCAGTTGGTGCGCGATGTGAGTCCTTGTTTGATTTGTTCGAGGCGGGATTCGCTCACTTGATCACAGCGCGTGACCAGGAGAGCGTCTGCACGCTTCAAATTCCCAAGAGGCTCTCGCAGTAATCCTCTCGGCAGAAGATGGTTGTATCCCCATGGGTTCAGAGCATCGATCAATACGAGATCGAAATCTCTATGTAGACGCCGGTGCTGAAACCCATCGTCGAGAACAATCACATCGCAAGAATTGTCTTGAAGAAGTGTTTCTGCGCCTGCAATTCGATCGCGATTTTGAATGTGCGGAACACCTGTGCAAAGTTGATCGAGCAATAATTTTTCGTCGTTGGCTTCTCCGTCGAGCGATTGATATCCCCGGCTGAGAATCCCTGGCTTCGCTCCGCTTTCTTGCAACCATTTCACCAGCCAGGCCACCGTTGGCGTTTTGCCTGTGCCACCGGTCGTGATGTTGCCAATGGAGATGACAGGCACCGACGCAGTATGTGTTCGTATTACTCCGCGTTCAAAAAGAAAATTCCGCAGACTCGAACCACAACTATAGAAGGGCTCCGCCAGAGTGAGACCAC
>DAOUPA010000383.1 GCA_030626405.1 Planctomicrobium sp. | reverse complement strand
GAGCAGAGTTTTGAGAGGTAGAGTTTGCCCTCCCAGCGAAGTGTTAGGAAGGCATGCAGGAGCATGCCCTACGGGAACTTGGACCAATTCTCCCTACAACTCTAATGAACGGCGTTGCGTGGCACCCGACCCGTCCGAATTACGTCAGTGACGCTCGCCATTTCAAGCCGCCGACCAAGAACGAATAGAGATACGCTCCAGCAAAACAGCCTGCGATGACGGGCAAGGTCAGTGGTAGTAGCCAGGCGATTAGCAGTGCGATATTGACGAGAGTGACTGTCGTGGCGGACGTCGCCAGCGACCGAATTTGATAGGGCATCTGGAATGGGACGAGCATCGAGGCAGTATGCAGAGTAAATATCACGATCAAAATCGTTCTCGGGTTGAAAGCATAATAGTCTGCCAGCAGCAGGACGAAGAACAGATGTCGCATGAGTTCGTTCGTCGCGGAACCGGTTCCTGTTGCTAATTTCGGAGAAAGCCGCGTCACGACACGCAATAACAGAGCCGTCGCAGCCGCGAGACCGGACAGACCAACGGCAAGCGAAACGATGTTCAGGCTGTTCTCGATGTCTGCGTAGTGCATCGCAATTAACATGATAAATAGTGTGTGCGTAAACGCATCGCAAACGTTGTCCAGAATGGCACCGAACTCACTTCGGATCTGCAACTTGGCGGCGAGAATGCCATCCAGATCATCCATGATGTTGTTGTAGACAAGCAGCGGAACCAGATACTGCCACCCATTTTCAAGAAAGAGGAGGCACAGCGGGAGCACACCCAGAATCGAAACGATGTTCGCCAGATTGCGGTAGATTACTTTCCTTACGGATTTTTTCATTGGTCATTCTCAGACAGATTCTTGACGGTCTGAGGATTGCCAGCGGGTTCGTCCGTTCGCAATGTCGTGCCAGAGAGAACGGGACAGACCACGAAGAAGTGGTTGGTTAACTGCGGATAGTTCACCCCGAAGAAACCAGGAACGTGGGTCACCCACGGGTAAGAGATTCTCAATGTCCAATACGTCAATCGCCCCACCACAGGAATCATCTGCAAACGTGCAGGCACCAGAGCTTTCCATTTTTTGACAAACTCGCAGCCCATCTGCACGAGCACATAAGGTTTGTTTCGCTCTTCCTGAACGACGGTCAAACCACATTCGCTAAAGATTCGTTGATACTCAGAGACGGAACGGTAGACCGCCTGATATTCCCCCTCGCGTGTCATCACCCCTTGCTGTACCGTCGATTCGCGGCAGATGATGACACCACCTGGTTCCAGGAAATGACTCAGTTTTTGCAGCAACGCAACGACGTCATTTTGATTGAGGTACATCAACAGACCGCCCAGAAAAATCAATTCAAAACGATCCTCCGGCTCAAAGGACAAGACATCACCTTGAATGATTTTGATCCTGGAATTCGATTCACAACGCTCTTTCATTGCGTCGAACAGCGGCGTGCTTGCCTCCACGGCAACGACCTTCGTGAAATGTTCTGCGAAATACTCCGCCCAGTAACCAATCCCGCTTCCGAGATCGAGCACGGTGCCATCAGAATTCAAATTGCGAACCAACTGTTCGACCATCTGGATTTCTGCGCGAAAGCGAAAACGGCCAGCAGCAACGGGAAAGCCAAACCCGTCCATCATGTACGGACCAAGCATCGACGCCTGAGCAGTGTTCCAGTATTTGTTGACGACTTCGTAGTTCAGTCTAGACATATTCAGTTTCAGCCAGCGATTCAGTAGAAATCTCAAAACTACTCTGAGAGACAAGAAGGGTATCAGACACAAATCAGAGGGAAGAGCGTGTCGAATTTGCCTACGCTGGCGAAGCCTGTTCGCTGTCATCAGGCTTGAAGAACAGATCGACATTCTCCAGGTCTTGCAGAGTGTCGATTTCATACCAACATCGGGGTTCAACGACGACTGCCTCAAAAGAAAGGCTCTCGTCCTCGACCATATCGGCAAAAACTCTTTCGTAGTATTCGTTGACTCGGCCTGCGACAACATATTGATCTAATCTGTCAATGACTCGCTGCCACGACTGAAGGGAAAGACTACAGATGTTGACCGTCTTGTATCGCAGTTCATCTGTCTCCTGCACATTGTTGAGTTGAGACTCGCGCACGCGATGCAAATCGTCAATGGTCACTGTGCTGCCATTCATCCAGGGCTGCATCATCGAGATGGCGATTCGATCAGGTTGCTGAAGATTTCGAAGCAATGACGACTTAAAGAGAAGATCCGATTCGATCAATAGAAAAGGCTCCTGAATTACCTCGCGTGCTGACCAGAGTGAATAGATATTGTTGGTTGAACGATATTTCGGATTGACGACATAATCGATCATCAGGCTGCCTCGCCGCTTCCCCAGAAACTCACGGATATTCTGTTCCATGTATCCCACGACAACGACTAACCGCGTAAAACCCTGTTGGCACAAGCAATCGATCAAACGTTCGAGAATTGGAATGCCGTCCACTTCAGTGAGACATTTCGGCTGGTCGTCGGTGATCGGTTAAAGTCGACACCCTGTGCCGGCAGCCAGTAACAACGCGCTCGTGATTGGATGATTTTGCGTGCCATTCTGTTCCATCATTGTAATTTCGGTTGCCGCCCTTCACAGGGTCGTTGTGAGAGAATTACCGATGATAGCCATTCCCAGGCAATCATGCACGAAACGACACATAAAACTATTGTCAATCGCAGGCCACAGGATGGCCCAGATTCTTTTACCTGGGTGGATGAAGTCGATGGGAGGCTGCAAGTCAATCGATTCCACTGATGGAGACTTCGAAAGCAGCGTTGACATTCATATCATTCAATCAAAATGAGGCGTCCGTGAGGCTGACCTTCGTCCTTATAACGGTCCCCCTTTTTCAACAGGCCCGACCCATTTTGACAAAGCCGCTGTTATATCCTGAATTCGCTACGTTTTTTGATTCACGTATTAGGAGACAAATTCCTGTGATGCCGTGCGAGGTAGATGACCAGTCCCGCTACCAGCCAGAGACAAACCACAATCCACGCCGCTTGACTGACTCGAAACAAGATGACTGACAACCATCCCCCAGCGACGATTCCAATTATGGCTCCCAAGCCAAGCATGACGATGCTGAGTAGCCCAAGATCACGAGTCAATCCGGGACTCGTCTGCGACGGCAAAGTGGTGTTTTTCTTCATGTTTGAAAGATTACTCGCGTTAATCGAAGATTACGATGTCGTTTCCGAGTTTCTGGTGATCGCCGAATAGCGACAGATACCGACGTTGCGAAAATGCAACATTTCCCTGAAAGTCGTCGTGAATCAGCATCACAAAAAAAATATATGTTGCCATTTCCCAACACGATGGCATGTTTTCGACCTAGGATTTGAAGTCCTTCATTTTGGGAAGCGTAATACAGACAGTACGGCAGACGAGTGATCGCGATGACCGCTACAGAACTAAAAACCGATTCAAACGCACCTGCGGTGTGGAAAGAGCTTGTCAAACAACGCCAGGAAGAGTTCATTGACTTCCGTGCGACAGGGTATGTTTACCCGCTGGGCGAATCAGATCTCGAGCGAATCGGACACCCCAGTCGCGTTTGGACTATTGAAGTCTCGACGTTCGGAGCGCTGGTACGCACTCATGAAAGCATCGATAGTCCGCGTCTGTTGATCGAACTCTTTATGCCTCAATTCAGCAGTTCACTGATTGAAGCCGACGTTGTCTGCAAGACAGAAGATGTCACGAAGCAATTGAACGGCAAGGAGCAGGTCTCGTTTTTGTATTGCTTGCAGTTTCAAAACTTGCTCGAAAAAGAAGTTGCCTTTCATGATGGTATGACGTTTCAACAAACGTACACCGACGAGGGGTCAAACACTCATTGTTTCAAGGAAAACACACAATCCCTGATCCCTATGCTTTCAGGATTAGGATTGGCTGTGGTACATGCGGCGCTGCTGTTTTGCTTTATCTGAAGTTTGCCCAGAAGACCTCAGTCAAGCAGCGTCACCGACAATGCGAGACTGCTGACAAGAACCGCTGCAACTCCATTTGCATTGATTGTCCGAGAAACTCCATACGTTACTTGGCTCAGGCAAAAACCCACCGTTATTTGACATCGAGGATGCGGCACGGCCGATGTCTGTGGCAGTTTCTCATACGTTTTCTGCTTCAGTGAATTCGTCTCAAGTACTCCGTACGTTTCCTCGGAATCTGGACTGATTTGGCTCCAATCTTGAGAAGTCTCAAATCGTGGTAAAACGTACAGGCGTTTTCTCAACGTTTTTTGCGATCGACGGCACACGCATCATTTCCTGAAATCCAGGCATACAGAATTCTATTTCCTACTTTTTCCGTTACATCTGCCTGTTGATTTCGCCTTTCATGAAGAAGTTGCGGTTGAATTAGCCGACACGATATGCTGTCCAGACCCACGAATTCGCCGCAGTTGGCTGAATAAAGTGACACTCAACTTAAAGGGGGACACAGAATGTTTTTGCGAATTTGCGTTATTGTCACCATGATCGCTGTTTGCGCTTTCGCGCAGGCGGCCGACGAAAAATCTCCAGAGACTTCGCTGTCCAAGAATCTAGTTACCAACTCGTCGATCGAGGAGGACGTTGGTGACAACGGATTGCCGGAGGGCTGGAGAGGTTTCGGCCTCTTGCCTGTTGACTCCTACAATTACTCGGTCGTCGAAGGTGGCCGAACAGGAAAGAAGTCGATACGAATTGAAGGGGACGGGACGTTTGGCGTGGTATCAACGAATCGCGTCGAGATCGACCGTACGAAACGGTATGTCGTGCGAGGCTGGATCAAAATTGTGGGCGATGAACAGGCCACGGCGGACGTGAAGTTTCACTACTACGCAGCCAATGGAAGTTACATAGGTCAAACTCGAATTGGCTATGTATCGCCGACTACCGATGACTGGCAATTCGTGACGGTTACTGATCGGGCCTCATCATTTCCTCAAGCAAAATTCGTCGGGCTCGCCTTTGCGGCGACCGGCAAGGTCGAAGCCTTGTTCGACGATCTGGAACTGATTGCATTCGATAAAGATAACCTACCCAAAGACTTCGAAAATGAGTACGGAATCACCCGTTCGCCGCAGCTTGCTCTGCTTGGCCGCCGTATCGGAAATTGGGCGACGAAAACAACAATCAATCCTTGCCAATGGGTTCCCAATGGCTCAAAGTCGACGGGCGTTGAAACGATTAGCTGGGCGCTGGGAGGCCAATTCATTGAAGGCAAGACGAAGAACCCGACGACCAGCGGTGACTCTCAGTTCTTGATGACGTTCGATCGCAGAAGCAAGAAGTATCGCTCTTGGTATTTTGACTCACAAGGAAACTTCCCGAGAGGTGAATCGATTGGCACTTGGAATCAGCAGACGCGAACGTTCATATTTGAGGCTACGGAAGACAACGCCGTCCACTCAGTGTACTGGCTAAAGTTGATCGATGACGATGCGCTCGAGTGGGGCGGTACCTGGAAAGACAAAAAAGGCAAGGTCTTGCTGGACATGGAAGGTACGGCCCACCGCAACAAGGATTGACAGGAAAATTACAATTCAGTTGACGAATTGCTTCATCATCACAATCGCTTCTTGAAAGTTCTATCAATCGACCGTTTTTTGATTTGAGTCCCAGTTTCCCATTCGTTTTCTGACTCAGCGAAGCTGTCCCAAGTACGCCATACGTTTCTTCGGAATCTGGACTGATTTCGCTCCGATCCGGAGAAGCCAGAGAAAGTGGTAAAATGTTCAGCGACTTTGGCAACGTTTTCTCGCACACATTCCTAGCCATATGACGACCTATACTGGAAGCACGTTGAACGGGTCGGTATTCTTTGATGCATGTCTCAAGTCACTCGAATACTCAATCAGATCGATGCTGGCGATCAGCAAGCTACGGAAGAGTTGCTGCCGCTGGTCTACGACGAACTCCGCAAACTCGCCGCGGTAAAGCTCTCTCGCGAGAAACCCGGTCAGACACTCCAGGCGACCGCACTTGTGCATGATGTCTATCTGCGACTCGTGGATGTCGAGAAGGTCCAGCACTGGAACAGTCGGGGCCATTTCTTTAGCGCTGCTGCCGAGGCCATGCGGCGGATTCTGGTAGAGAACGCACGCCGCAAAGCCGGCCCGGAAGCTGGTGGTGGAATGCATCGGCTGGACATCTCCGTCCTGGATCCTGAGATTCCAGAGTCGGAACTCGACATCCTTGCCCTGCACGAGGCACTCGACCGATTGGCGGCCAAAGACGAGCGCAAAGCAGAACTGGTCAAGCTCCGGTTCTTTGCGGGTCTGACGAATGAGCAGGCCGCCTCGCTGCTCGGGATTTCAGCACGAACTGCTTATGAAAATTGGGGTTACGCCAAGGCGTGGCTGAATGTCGAAATGTCAAAATAGCCAGACGGTGGAGAAATATCACCACTAATTTGAGAATTTCTCCATTTTTCACTTCACATTTTCACCTTCATTCTCGCACTGGAACTAGAACCCAAAAGTTCACGGTTACATCGAGAGATTAAAGATGGTCACGAAACTCCTGGATGAAGAAGCGATTTTCAAAGTTGCCGCAGGGATACCTTCGGAAGAAACGCGACACGATTATCTGCAGCAGGTCTGCGGCGGGGACGAGTCACTTCTTCATCGTTTGCTGACGCTACTGCAAGCCCACGACAAATCCCCACGCTTCATGGAGTCTTCT
>DAOUPA010000153.1 GCA_030626405.1 Planctomicrobium sp. | reverse complement strand
TGGTCGATCTTCGGCAACAAGAATTCCCGAGGTTGGATGGGGATTCGATCCTCTAAAGTTGGATTTGGAAAGTGTTTCGTCTTGCGATTACCGGACTAATCTTCATCACATGCTGTTTCGGCTGTGGCAAGACTCAACCTCATACGGAAGACTCAACAGAAGGTCTCATCACTCTCGACGAAACGCAGTATGATCGCAGTTTTGAAGCTCGAGGGAAAAATTTTGAGTGGTACTTTTATACCCCGGGGCCAGATGGCATCTTAATGACAGAAGATGATGTCCTCGTTGGGAACGAATTGAAAGTCGTCCCACAGACTCAAATTGAACTGCAATTGACGAGTGAGGACTACATCTACACGCTGACCGCGCCAGATGGTACAAAGCAAATTGCTGTCCCGGAGATGGTCCACTCGCTCAGCTTTGAATCACCCGATTCTGGAATCTATGAGTTTCGAACCGACCCAATGTGTGGACTGCGTTACTTTCATGATGACGTTCAAGGGACCATGCAGATTGCTCAACCTCTCAGAGTAAGTGTCGACTGAGCGATCAGGACAAGCAAAATGGCGATTTCAAGATGGCATTGCACTCCAACCCAAACGTTTGCTGTGGCGTCAGTTGTCGGTTGTTTTTCGGCACGACTTTGATCGCGATTTGCTCTGTCATTTCCGGATGCGGTTCCCAGTCGAAGAAAGACAACGAAAGCAACTTGTCCCCCGTGAATGGAGCCTTTCATGTCTACGCTGGAGAAAGCATTCAAGTCGCTCTGGATGCGGCTGCGAAGAGTCCGACAAAGCGCGTCATTGTTCATGAAGGCGTATACTCTCCAGATTCTCTCAGGCAAGCTCTCATTTGGTTAAACAAAGTTCACGATGGAATCACTCTGGAAGCAAAGGGCAACGTTTCTCTTCGAGGTGACAATCCAGAAATCGCTGATCCGAATTCCATAAGCTTCCCGGCAGTTGTGAACCACATCGTCTACTTCGGAGACGGAATCACAACCAAGACTGTCCTGAGAGGATTTCGAATTGAAGGTGCGAACGGCTTTGTGACTGAAGATGAATTGATTCCAATTCAACCCGAGACAGGCGTGTCAAGACTTGAGAAAGCCGAATTCTTCTACACCGATGGTGGTGGAATCAAGATCTTCGGACGGTCTTATCCGACAATAGAAGATGTAGACGTTGTCGGGAACTATGCTCGACCATGCGGTGGCGGCGTCTCTGTTGAGCATCGAGGATTTAATAAAGAATTTGCTGTTTTTCGCGATTGTATTTTTCGGGAAAACCGCTGTCAGCTGACAGGCTCCGGAGTCGATGTTTTGCCAGGAAGCGCGGCAAAATTTACAAACTGTCTGTTTCTCAACAACGTCGGCAACACTGGGAAAGATGATGTCAGTCCAGCAGGTCGCAGCTACAACGCGAAACATGGCTCTGGAGCATTGACTGTTTTCCCGAAGTCTCGTGTGGTTGTGGAACGCTGCACGTTCACTGGGAACTGGAACGGGGTTGATGACAAAGGAAACGGAAACGTTTATCGAGCCAACATCTTCTGGAAGAACACCCGCGCTGGAGGACTTTCAGAAGGCAAGAGGTATGAGTTCGATATTTTAAGCGCAGTTAATGTTGAAGACTGTTATCTCTCAGGGGACGTGATTGATCTGCGCGGAGCCATTGATGAGTCGATGAATACGTTCAACGCTTCAGACCCGGAATTTGACGATGGTTTCTCTCCTCACTCGCCAACCTACACCGAAATTGGTTATCGTCCCAGAGGATCATTTACACTGTCGCCTCCTTTTTCCTCCACAGCGACGCCCTCTAAAATAACTGAAAAGAGTGAAACGAAATGACAGTGCTTATCGAAGGGCGACTTCGAGTTCTACGACTAATTGCCATTGCATTCCTAACAGTTTCAATGGCTTCGTGCTCACCACAAAAGAAGACACCAACGGCAATCGAATCTGAAGATTCTGCGAAAGAAGAAGCGACTTCCAAAGCTGACTCACCAGAGAGTGCCGGTCTACCAGTTTTGGGAGAAGTCGGGTCGTTCGTATTGATTGATCAGATTGGCAGACCAACAGGCAATCGGGAATTGTACGGTAATGTTTGCGTCGCACATTTCTTCTTCTCGACTTGCACCGCAACGTGTCCTCGTCAGATGGCTGTGATGAAGGACTTGTCCACCTGGCTTGAGCAGCAAACATTTTGGAAACATTCGCGGCTTGTCAATATTACCGTTGATCCCAAAACGGACACTCCGGAAGTACTTCTGAATTATGCAACACAATGGAGTTCAAAGAACGACCCGCACTGGATTTTCTTAACCGGTGAGAGAGAAGACATTCGCAAGCTGGGGGAAAAACAATTTCATCTACCACTTCCAGAAAATCCATCAGAAAGCGATCCCATCGCCCATTCCACGAAACTGGCTCTCATCGATCCAGTCGGCCGAATCCGTGGCTACTACGATGCGCTTGAAGCTACGGATGTTGCCAAACTAAAGAAAGACGCACTGCTGCTCTGGGAGGAGCAAGTCCCGTTTGTTCATGAAGTCATCGAGACACCCTGGCTGAATCTTCGAGCACAAGCACAACTCGAGAATGCAGCAAAGATAAAAGTTGACCACGACTTTCAGTTTGCGAATCGGCAACATGAATCGGGAATTCGTTTTCTGCACGAAATCGTCGATGACGCCGGACGTGATTACAAGGGGGTCCATTACGATCATGGAAACGGTGTGACAATTGGTGACGTTGATGGGGATGGACGATTCGACATCTACTTCACGAATCAACTTGGACGGAACGAGCTTTGGAGAAACCTGGGAGATGGTCGCTTTGAAGACATCACCGAGGAAGCTGGTGTCGCAGTTGATGACCGCGTTTGCGTCTCTGCAAGCCTGATTGATATCGACAATGATTCCGATTGCGATTTGTACGTCACCTCAGTACGCGAGGGGAACAAGTTATTCCTCAACGATGGCAAGGGGCACTTTAAAGATGTGACGGAACAGTCCGGGCTGGGATACTCTGGACACTCATCAGGAGCTTTGTTTTTCGATTATGACCGCGACGGAAAACTTGACCTGTTTCTATGCAATGTCGGAATTTACACAACAGAGAAGCAAGGACGAGGGGGCTACTACGTCGGATTCAAAGACGCATTCTCCGGACACTTGAAACCAGAGAGAACTGAAATCAGCCGCCTTTATCACAATATCGATGGCCTGCGTTTTGAAGACGTCACCGAAGCAATGGGACTCAACGAAGGCAGCTGGACCGGCGATGCTGCCATGATTGACGTCAACCGAGATGGCTGGATGGACCTCTACGTTCTCGACATGCAAGGCAACGATGAATACTACGAGAACCAACAAGGAAAAGGGTTCAAGCGTCGTAGCAGAGAAATTTTCCCCAAGACGCCATGGGGAGCCATGGGAGTGGGAGTCTGTGATTTCGATAATGACGAAGATCTCGACATTTTCGTGACCGATATGCATTCAGACATGAGCAAAGACATTCTTGCTGACGTCCGTTCAGAAGCGAGCCTGCACAGCTTCTACTCGGAAGAAAAGTTGAAAGCCACGATGCAACTTCCTGAATCCTTACTGAAATCCGAAGGAGCAAGCCTGTTCGGAAACGGCTTCTTTCGAAATGACGGCGCCAACACATTTACCGAAGTTTCTGATGAAATCGGTGCTGAAAACTACTGGCCCTGGGGCTTGAGCTTGGGAGATTTGAATGCGGACGGTTTTGAAGATGTCTTTATCGCTTCAAGCATGAATTACCCATATCGCTACGGGATCAACTCCGTATTGCTCAACGAAAATGGTCAACAGTTTACCGAAGCAGAGTTTATCCTGGGTATTGAGCCTCGCCTGCACGGTCAAACAGCGCAGCCCTGGCTTGTGGTCAACTGCGATGATGAAGCGGATGAACTCATGAAAAATGTGTGTGCAGGTCGATCTGGTGATGTTGTGGTTTGGGGCTCATTGGGTTCCCGCGCTTCCGTGATTTTTGATCTGGACGAAGATGGTGATCTGGACATTGTGACCAGTGAATTCAACGACGTCCCGATGGTCCTGATCAGTAATCTTTCAGAAAAGCGAACACCGAACTTTTTAAAAATCAAACTCGTCGGAACCAAATCGAATCGACAGGGAATTGGCGCAACAGTCACGGTCACAGCAGGGTCGCGTAAACTGCACCGTATCTACGATGGGAGAGTCGGCTACCTGTCACAAGGAGCCCCGGAAATCTATGTCGGACTTGGAGCGAGCAAATCCATCGACAAAATTAATGTCGTTTGGCCTTCAGGGAAACAACAAACAGTCGCCGGTCCCATCGGTGCGAATCAAAAAATTACAATCACTGAATCTGAATGATACTGCCGCGCGTTTCAGCCTGTGATTCAATAATGAGTAGCGTCTCAGGAGTGATTTTATCGTTCCAGATTTCTGTTTTTCCATTCGGCCAATCCACGATAAGTTGATCGACATGATCGTGGTCTCCAATGGCGAAGTAGAGCCTGTGTTCGTTGGCGGAGAGATATCCCCCCCCACCTTGAAGCGTTTGAGAAAACCGATCCACTCCGCACTTCAATGTGACCCTCGCTCCGATCGCGGATCGATTGGACAACGTTCCGACAAGTTGAATCGCCAGACGGTGCCCGTCCAGGGAATCGTTCCGCAGAAGATGAACCGCTCCAGTTCGTTTGGTGGCGACCAAATCGGGTTTTCGATCACGGTTGAAGTCAGCTACAGCCAGACTCCGCCCCATGTGAACCGTAGAAAAAAAATCTCCAGCAGACTCAGCAACGTCGATGAAACTTGATTTCGTTTGCTGTAAGACCTGCGCCATCATCGCTCGATCATGCAGATGACCATTCAGAACGACCAAGTCAATCAGACCGTCCGCATCAATATTCAGAAACTGTGCTCCCCAGCCCATCAGCTGATAGCTGCTACGCCCAAGGCCTAGTTCTTCAGTCCGATCAACAAATGTTGCCTCACCCAAATTGCTGTACAAAGTATTGTCTTCGCCTTCGAAATTACTGACAAACAAATCCAGGTGCCCGCTGGAATCAAAATCGGCACAGGCAATTCCCATGCAAGATTCTGCTTGTCCATTCCCTCCGAAAGCAACGCCCGCCTGCAAGGAGATTTCTTGAAAATTGAATGATTCTTCAGAAGTCTTGGCAAATAAACGATTGGACGTTGTGTCATTTCCGACAAAGATATCTGGAGATCCATTCCCGTTGAAATCAGCAATGACAACACCGAGTCCTTTCCCATCAGAGACAACAATCGACGCACTTTCTGTCCGATCCGCAAACGATTCGGTCCCCATATTCTCATAGATGCGATCTTGCTGAGAAGGAATAGAGAGTGGACCGCATGGTGACTGTCGCTCATCAGTACACGGAACCATTTCCTCAACAGCAATATCCAGATAGTTCACGACATACAGATCCAAATCGCCGTCTTTGTCCAGATCCGCAAAGGCTGCGCTTGTACTCCAATGACGACCCTCCACTGACCAGGCGTTCGAAACCTCTTCGAAAGTGCCGTCTCCGTTGTTGAGATAAAGTTCGTTTGAACCAAAATTGGTGACCAGAAAGTCAACAAACCCATCGTTATTGACGTCTCCAGTCGTCACACCATGACCATACCCGCTCAATCCGATGCCTGATTCAGTCGAAACATCGACGTAGCGCTTCCCCTGAAGTCGAAAAAGACGATCAATATCGTCAGTACGCTCAACTGCATTCGGCAACGAGCCTCCTTGTGGAAAAAACAGATCGACAAGTCCATCGCAATCAAAGTCAAATGCTCCTACTCCTCCACCTAATGAAGTCAAGACCGTTGTTTTCACATCCTTGACGGCGTTGTAATGGAAATCGAGTCCAAAGTCGGATGTCATGTCATTGAAGCGAATGCTTTGCAATTGTTGAGATTCGTTGCTTGGTGACGGAACAAGTTGACCAGCCAGTGCGGGACTGCTCCATGGTTCGAGTTCCTGCACAGAAGGAACATGGAGTGTGGACATCGCGTCTACGGAGTTCGCTAACTCCTTGATTTGCGCTTGAGATGCCTTCAATCGGTAACCGGATTTCTCCAACCATAGTAAGCAGACGTACGCTTCACGATACGCCCCCAAGTTGGTGAGTTGCACTGCAATTTTCGGAATGCGTTCGACGACCTCTTCGATTGACTCCAGAGTCACAACGGATTCGACTTGCACATTCAATGCCTGCAAATCATGTGAGCGTTTGAGCAGAACTTTTGCTTCATCGGGAGAAGAATCTTTGAGGAGCTGCGAAAGCATGAAGCCCGCTTCAGGATCAAACGGATCAAGCGTTGCAGCATTACGAAATGCTGTTATCGCAATTTTTTCCTGTAGGGGAAACGCCCGAGATGCACGTCCGCGAGCGAGCCAGGTTCGAGGAAGCGCTTCCGCTTCAACCGGGAGATCTCTAAGGAAATCAGACGCCCGCGAAAAATCTTTTTGGATGATTGCAAATTCGGCTTCAGCTAGATCAAGCCTCCAGTTCTCCTGTTCGTTGACCTTCCCCCTTGACTCGTCCAACAATCGTTTGGCGTCCGCCATACGGTTCAATCCGACATAGCTGTTGAAGAGCGCGTAAACGACCTCAGGATCTTCGGGAGTATTTGCTAGCGAGAGTTGGAGCTGTTCGAAATTTTCGTACAGATCATACTTTGCACGGTCCCCAGTACAATACAAGAAAACATCTTCCGCAGATGCAAGTTGGAGGTGATCGAGACCGGAAACATAGAGTCTTAACATATTCGGATTGAGCAAATTGGCTTCGAGATTTGCGAGCAGTCGCAATGTTTCTGGGTTTTGAGGCTGGAGCTTCAGAGCGCTGATGAGTTGATTTCGGGCTTGAATAAGTTGATGCCCTTGCAATTGGAACTGTCCAACCATGAGTTGCAATTGAGCGTCACTTTCGAACCCGGGAATGGACTCGATTAACGAAACGGAATTGGGGAGATGACCACGTAGAGACTGTGTGACTGCAAGAAAATAAATCACGTTTCGATTCTCAGGATCAGCTTGATGCCTATTGGATAGAATTTCGAAAGCGAGTTCGATGTCTCCGCTTTCGAACGCTGCGATACCGGCATCGATTTCTTGTTCAGAACCGGCAGGATCTCGAGTGATCCAGAAGTAAGCCAATGCGAAAAGGATTGTAGGCACCACCATCAAGAGCAATGCGCGGACCTTATTCACAGTGGTGTTCTGGCGGGACATTCTAACGAGTCTCGTCTTTCTTAAATTTCAGATGACCAAGCGATGCTAGTGAGTCGCGAAGCAGCATGCACTCTCAAGGCATCACTTCTGGACATGCTTGAGTAGTTCTTGCGCCATTTCCTTGTGGTATTGTTCCTGAGCCTCATCTTCAATGACATGAAAAATGGCGGCCAACATGGAGTGTGCCCCAGGATTCTTTGGATTGATTTCGATTGATATTTTCAGCGATTTGATTGCCTCCTGAGACTCCCCTAGATTCTGTTCATTAAGGCCTAAATAAAACCAGTGCCGAGCGTTCCTCCGCACTTTCGTGAGTTCTTGAAAACCTTGCAAGGATTCGGAATACTTACCTTGATTGAATTGTGCCTCTGACAATATCTCCAAGGCTGAAACGCGTTCATTCGAAGGAGATTCGTCTAGCTCTAATGTCTGTCGGGACCACTCAATTGCCTTTTCGGTCCAGCCAATTTGTATTGCGATGGTCGCCAGTCCAGATGCGACAGCAGCATCGCGAGTACCAATTTCCCATGCTTGTGTCAGTTCGTTCTGAGCAGACTGAAGAGCATTAGTGTGATCCAAGTTCTCTTTACTCAATGCGACATTCAACCAACCTAGCCCACGACAGCGATGGACATCACCCTCGGAAAGCACGGATTCGTCAAGCATCGCGATTAACTCTGGCTGTTTTGTACTACGTCGCGGTGTTGTCTTGCTGTCACTTTCACGATGAATACCGATCCGATGGTGGGTAAATGCGACATGCGGAATCTCAGTCGGTGATGATGGCATATGGCACTGCACGCATCGATCATTTGCTGTTTTCTGCCTGATAATCTTGTCCTCGTTGCACGACTCAACCTGATGGCATTCCAAACAGGCCTTACGATAAAACTGGTCAAGGTCTTTCTTTTCAAAGTGACTGTGCAAATCGTGGCAGTTGAAGCAGCTGAGCGTTTCGGATTCCAGATAGCATTTACTGAGATGCATCTGATCCACATGTCCTACGATTGTCATCTGGTCATTCGATTTCAATTGATAGTTTTGACGAAACTCGCTCAGCACAAGACCGGGACGATATGAATTCAGGTCGCGATCACGCACCAGAACCTTTGCATCTCCTTGTAAATGACATTGTTGGCAAATCGACTCCGCCATGTCACGGGAAAGATGTGCTGGGTTCACAATCGTTTTATCAAACTGATCATCTTCTGAAAGTACCAGACCAGACCTGTGAAACTCAACATGGAGAGAACCGGGACCGTGACATCGCTCACAACCTATCGCGAACTCCTGGATACTCACGTCAAATTCGTTGTTATTCTTGATATCAGCGATTCCAACATGGCAATAGAGACACCCCGCCGACACGCTTCGTCTGAAGCCAAAATGATCGGCATGATGATAGCCTGGAGACATGTCCCATTCTTGTCGAGGCGTGTACCACGTCAGCGGAGACTGAACAAGAAATCCATCGAGCTTTGTTAGAAAACTATGACCAAACGCACCTGATCCAACAATGAAATCAATGGATGCGTCTCGCGTCTGAACGTGACCGTCTTCAAGCTGGAGATACTCCAGGTGAGAGAGTTGATCACCTTGCGATTTGACAACATATTCCAAACCTGATGGAGAATGTGAGACCTTGGAATCGATCCAGTCAGTGACCTGACTGATCTTCGACAGCGACCGGCTGTGTCGTGTTTTATGGTAAGTTTCGGTGTACTCAGCATGACACTCGACACAGCTTTGGCTACCAACATACTTTACTTCTGGAGACGTATTCAGAAACGGTGACGGTGTCACCTTGGGTGAAGCGGCAAGTATGACAATTTCACTCTTAGCATTATCGGCCTCTTTGACACTCTCCGAGTTTTTCTCGTCAGGAGACTGCACCGCGAAGAACCTGACGAGAAAAATCAAGATCACCGTCAGTAGCAGCAGAACGAATCGTTTCCGATTTGTGGACATTGAGCGATGTGCCTATTGGGACAAACGTTTTCGGTGTTCTTGGGCCAAATCTTTATCGCCTATTTTTTCGTAGTAGTCGGCCAAGGTGGCGTTGGCAAGTTGGTGATCCGGGGAATGAATCAGGACAGACTGCAGATATTGCGTCCCCATTGAACGGGAATAATGCTTCAGGAGCAGGATTCCGATTTCCGTTCGCTGCTCAACATTTTGAGGGTGATCTTTGAGTTGAGTCACCATTTTTTCCATCCTCTGAATTTCTTTATCCACGTTGGACCATGCCTCTAGCACCTCTTTTGCTTCTTTGTTTTCGCCGAGTGTGGAGAGAGCTTGGGAGTATTGATACAAAGCTTTTCGATCTTCAGGCCACTCGAGAAGAAGTTGTTTTAAATCATGACGTGCCTCAGCGGCCTTGCCTTGATTCAATTTCAGTTGCGAAATTCCCAAACGAGCTTCAAACGAATTGGGATCGAGTCCTATCGCTTCTTGATATGCCGAAATCGCATCATCCTCTCGACTCAGTTTTTCCAGCGACTTCGCTAAACCTAAGTATCCGTCAATGCTCTTGGGTTCCGCTTCAATGCAGGCCTGAAATTGCTGTTCAGCAGCTTGATTGTCATTCACCTCGAGGTAGCATTGTCCGAGCTTGAGGTGTGTTCCAGCGCGCCAATCTCCATGCTCCAGCGCAGAGAGAAATTCATCGATAGCCAACGGCCAGCGCGCCACCATTTGAGCCATGATTCCTCGATGGACAAAGGGGCGAAAGTCGTCAGGCCAGTCTTCTTGCCACGCCTCCAGCAATGCCGCAGCCTCATCAAGTCGGTAGTTTAAGCGGTATCCAATGACAAAAGTTTCACAGATGTCTCTTGGATCAAGGTCGGATTCCGTGAGAAGCCTCGCGAGATGCGGTTCGGCTTCTTCTATCTGTCCCGAACGTGCCTGAATCAAGATCAACTCATCAGCGTATTGACCACAAGATGGATCTTGTGATTGCAACTCGCCCAAAATTCTCGTCGCTTTGAATTGTTCCCCTTTCGCACGTAGAACCCGCGCCAACAGCAACTTCGCATCAGTATGCCCGGGATGTGCGTCAAGGAATTCAACCACTAAGGATTCAGCTTCTGGAAAGTGTTCGGTAAAAAGGAGTGTTTCGATGCGAGTAAGTTCCTTCGCTGTTTTCCCCAAGCGCAACTCAACCGCAATTGTGACGACCGCCACCATGAGCAAGAGAACACCCCACCGAATGGGCCTGCTCAACGAGTATGGCTCAGGCGTTACGGAATCGTTCAGAGGTTGCTCGTTGTTTTCTTGCAAACTGTCTTGGTTAGGTTGCATAGTCATTGACCACCGACTGCTGACAAAGAATATGAAGAAAGATGTGTGGTACTAGCTTTGTCTCACCGAGTGACGAGTTTATGATAGCGACGGATGCGGCGAAAGAATCGTTCATGAAATCTCGCCATTCATTCTGTGCTTTGATCTCACATCGGGGCCGATGCCTTTTCTGCCAGATGATGACAATCTCATTCCGGCAGTTGCGAATCTCCATGCACTCTTGATAACCAAAACCACTTCGATTCGCAATCCTCTTCGAATTAGCTGCTGACGCCGACTTTACAGCCAAGCCATTTTGAAGTTGTGTTCTACCACGCTCTGGTCACAATGTCGCATTCTACCTCGCGGATTCATACAGTGAGGGGCACGACATTCTTGCCTGCCAGTACTGCAAAACGCATAGGAAGAATTGACATCGTTTGAGAATATTGATCCTCACGAATTTGACGCGACGTTGTAACATGAAGAAATCATTCTCCCCTTGGACCATCACGGCGGTGATTATCACCAGTTTATCCGTAGGGTGTCATCGGTCTCACCAAAGCGACAAAGAAGAAATATCGACCTCTGAACTGGTAATTCAAAATAAGAACTCACCGTCACAGCATCCGAGAATGACTGGTGATCAGATCAACTTTGAAGATCGAACCAACGAATCTGGTATTTCTTTTATTTACCATAACAGTGAGGAATCAGGACACTTCTCGATCCTTGAATCTCTCGGAGGTGGCCTGGCAGTCATCGATTTCGACCTCGATGGCAGAGAGGATCTCTGCTTTGCAGGAGGAGGCGAATTCAGCAAAGACAACCAGATCAATGGTCTCCCTAGTGGACTCTTCAGAAACATGGCAGATTGGTCATTTGAAGACGTCACAAACGTTACTGGGATCAACCACAAAATGGTTTACAGCCATGGAATCTTTCGGGCGGATTACGATTCCGATGGTTTCCCTGATTTCCTGGTGACCGGTTATGGAGATCTGCTGCTGTTTCAAAATCAAGGGGACGGAACGTTTCAGGAAGTTTCTCTACTTGCCAACTTGAGTGAGACGACCTGGAGCGTTGGCGCAGCATGGGGTGACTACGACGGAGATGGCCATCTCGATCTCTTTGTGACTCAATACGTCGATTGGTCATTTAAAAATGACCCGTACTGCCCGGGGCCTACTCCGAACCAGAGAGAAGTTTGTCCGCCTCGAGTTTTTCAAGGGCTTCCTGATCTCCTATTGATGAGCAACGGTGATGGGACATTTCGAAACACGTCCTCAGAAGCTGGTCTGCTTCCCCAGGGAAAAGGACTTGGAGTCGTCAGCGCGGACCTCGACCTTGATGGTGACCTGGATATCTATGTCACAAATGATACGGTGCGAAATCACCTCTACGAAAATCAAGGAGACGGCACTTTCGTTGATTCGTCTCTAATGAGCGGGACCGGAGTGAGCGACCAAGGCTCTCCCGATGGGAGCATGGGCGTGGAGTTGATTGATTACAACCTGGATGGATTACTTGACCTCTGGGTCGTGAATTTCGAAAAAGAGAGCGCCGCCCTCTATCGAAATGAAGGGAAATTGTTCTTTAGACACGTGAGTCAATCGACTGGAATCACGGCAGCCGGTGGATTATACGTCGGATGGGGAACGTGTTGTTTTGATGCCGACAATGATGGAGACGAAGACATTTTTGTATCGAATGGACACGTCGTTCAGTTTCCCACACAAGGTTCTCGGAATCAGCTTCCAGTCTTCTATGAAAATTTGGGCGCCGGGAATTTTCGAGATATTGCGAAGTTAAAGTCTGGCTTTCTCTCACAGCCGCACATGGGACGCGGAGCGGCAACTGCTGACCTTGACCAGGATGGAGACCTCGATCTTGTTGTCTCTCATTTGAACGAAACGGCATCGGTACTCGTAAACACGAGCAAACAGTCAAACGCATGGATCGAAGTTGACTTGATCGGCACAATCAGCCCACGAGACGCAATTGGTGCGGTTGTGAAGGTCAAGACAAAAAGCGGAAGTCAAACTCAGCACTGGGGAGGGGGTGGCAGCTACGCGTCGACCAGTAGCCGAAAGCTGTTCTTTGGGCTGGGTAATGCAGACAAAATTGAAGAGATCGAAATCACTTGGCCTTCTGGGATCTCTCAGGAAATTCAGGAACAGCCAATGAATTGTCTAGCCCAATTTGTTGAGAAAAAATAGAGCACCAGTCAACAATATTCGATCACAACTTCACCACCGCTGAAGGAGTCACATTAGTGACAATCTCACCGGAAATGTCTCAGGCGCTAATTCAGTTACGCATTTCCCGTTCTATCAGGAAGCATTTGCCCTGTAACTCAATCGACTTCGCGACTATCAAGAAGACGGATAATTTATCTATCGAAAGTACATTGCTCAGGAGCATTCGTCTCATCGATCCAGCTTACTTTACGGCTCGCGACTTTTTCTGAGCATGACCGCAGATGGTCGATTCCGTAGAAACAATACTGATGAGAAGCCCGGTCCACACGGCGAATTCTACATCACAGCTCCTTTCCGAATGCAGTCCGGCGTTAAGCTGCAAGAGTCCAGAAGTGCCTTTACACATGAATACAATTACAGTCGTAAGACAGGAGTTGTCGAATCTGACTACCGGGCCGTTCCGATTAGCAAAAGCACAACAAGTCAGAATGTCTTTCAACGATTGGAACAACGCGTGGGCCCATCCTCGACGGAAGAGACGCGGACTGTGATCGCATTACGCTGGTCTGCGACAACCTGAACACGCACAACCCTTATGTGATCGCGAATCGTGATGGTGACGACAAAATGTTGTTTCAAACGATATCAGCGAATGGTTTAAAGTCAGCACGTTGGAAGAATATCAATCAGACGAAACGACTGATCAACAAACAGCTCCTGTTCTTTGAAATCTGGAGTAACAACGTATTACGTGACACTTTCATTGGAGGT
>DAOUPA010000482.1 GCA_030626405.1 Planctomicrobium sp. | reverse complement strand
TTTCGAAACTCGGCTTCTGAAGAAATCAGCAAGGCTGTGGCGGAGGGAGACACCTCCGAATTCACATCGGCTCTGGTCAAGCAAAACGGAGCAGAGACAGAGTTGAAAGGCTCTGCGAGAAAGGAATTGCTGAAAAACCTGAGGCGGCTTCGGGAAGCAACTCTGACAATAGATGAGGCCAACGACCTCTCAACAGCATTGTTCGACTCCACTCTGAATCAATCCGAGCGTTCTGTACGAGTTGAAGCATTTATTGCAGAGCATACCGATGTTCGCCCGGACAGCGTCATGCTGACAAACGCGCTTTGGATACTCACGCTGCGACGGAATCACCTTGAACCTGAAGCGTTGTTGTCGCTCTGGCGATGGACATTGCAGCGTGGGCAGGAGTGGATGGAGTCGCGACTGAATTGCGATCCAGAACAAGGTTTTTCTCAACTGCGGTTTCTGGAAGTTTGCTACCTCCTGGCGGTGACATTCCGAGACTTAAAAGGCTCGAAAAAGCTTCGCAAAGAGACTCTCGGCCTGATTCACGCTTGCGTTGACGAATCCGTTGATGACGACGGAACTCCACAACCACAATGGTTGCCAACGTTATTGGACTCTCTGTCGTGCTTAGGGCGAATCGCACTTTTCGCAAAAACGACTAAGGCGAAATTCTGGAAACGTAATTTCAAAAAACAAGTAAAAGGATTGCTGGGGCGAACTGCTTCCCTGTGTAGTCGCCATCACATGAGCTTCTCAACCGAGCGCGATTCTCTCGATCACCAACGGCTTGATGCCATCGCAGCCTCATTTGGTTTGAGAGAAAAAAACGGCCTGCGCCGACTCATCAATTCGTGGCGGGAGACAGATAGTAAAACAGAACGAAAAATCAGTAACTGGTCGCTACCGAACGAAGATTATCAATCGGACTGGGCAATGCTCGCGTGCCTGCGATCTGGCTGGCAGTCGCCGGTTGATCAATGTGTTGTGCTGCACGATTCAACCATGCCTCAAATTGATGTCGTCGTTGCGGACAATGCTCTGTTTCAGGGAGCGTGGGATCATGAACTGATCGTTGATGGCAAGCAAGTCGAATGTTCGGCGGACTGGATATGTACTTGCTGGTTTGCGGATGGTGAAGTCGACTACCTGGAATTACAGCAAGAGCTTGACTCCTCAACTCATATCGTGCGTCAGGTCGTTTTACTTAAAGAAGAGAATCAACTCATCCTCACACACGCTGTGATTGCCGAGAATGCCGATCACATTTCCTATCAGTCACGGCTGCCGTTTTCTGGAACCTGGAGAAGTGAAGAAGATTCCGCAACACGCGAGTTCGCATTGACCTCTGTCGAGCAACGTGTGCGGGTTTATCCTCTCTCCTTACCGCAGGACCGAGTCACAAAAGCAGATGGTGAATTCAAGATCACCGATGAGGCATTGACGTTCAAACAGGAGATCAACGGTTCGCGGTTGTATGCGTCAACCGTCTTTGACTGGTCAGCGAAGCGAATGGAAAAACAAGTCGACTGGTCACGATTAACGGTTGCTCAAAACGGCCAGCTAGAGCCGCACTCTCAAGCCGCGGCGTTTCGTTACCGCATCGGTCGCAGCCAGTGGCTTCAGTATCGGTCTCTCGCTGAACCAGATATTCCACGAACGGTTTTGGGGCTACACACATTGCATGAAACCGTCCTTGGACGGTTCACACCGAAAGGAAAAATTGAGCCGATCATCGAAGTGGAAATGTGAGGAAGGTTCGCTCGATCTGAAGGGCGCAACTGCTTTCGCCGCACACTTGAAGTTTACGGCAAATCGGTACAAATCAAGTTGCCACTTCAAGATGATTCCCTCAACAACGCCGCTGCATATCCGACAAGGTCGTCCTGTTCTTTTCTGACTCGTTTCAAAACGTCGATACGTCCCGCTTTCACGCATAATTCGTCAAAGGAGATACTAACTTCTTCGTTGAGGTTGGAAAGATATTTCGCCGAGACGTCAACCGCTTCGTCAAGTTTATCACTGCGAATCAACAGGTCGACAAGAACGTAAGCCAGGAGAGGCTTGTCCTGTTCGTCCGGCTCTGCTTCGAGCTTGTCTCGGAAGTATTGCAATCCTTCATCGCGATTTTTGTCGATCAGGACATTTAGAAAATGCTCGTGAGCGGGATAGAAATCTTCGAATGGAGGTTCGCCCTCATATTGCAGAGACTGCTCAAGTTTGCTGCCATACCGGGCGAGTTGGCAAGCGAGTTCAAGTTCTTCTGCCGGCTCTTCAATCGATCGGGCAAAGCGGACGACCGAGTTCAGATGTGAAACATCAATGTGGTAGTTGCCATCTTCGAAGATCCAGTCTCGACCAACCAACAACTCTTTGAGCGACAAATCCGGTTCCAGCATCGGGACTTTTTGCTCGACATGCCGCCTCACAGAATCAAGCACATCCTGGTACAAGCTCCGTACCATCAATTTCGCACATTCCCCTCGATGCTCCTGACTCATCTGCGGCAATGCCTGATCCAGAGCCGTGATCGTGCTACATGTTCCGTGTCCTTTGAGCATGATTTTGACACCTTTCGGTGGATTCACTCCCTGGTACATCGCGATCTGTAGAATTTCTTCCATGCGCTCGTAATCTTCGATGTGATCCGGAAGTGCGTCGAGAGCGTCGACCAACTTTTCTGGTTCGCGAATCACCTGAAGGTACAGCCAGGCTGAGGCAAGATCTCCTTGCTCAATAAATTTCCCACCAACTTCTCTAGCAGCCTCAACATACGCAGCTTCAACCTCTTTTCGGGATTCTTCAGGCACATCTTGCAAGGAAGAGGGTCGCGAGAGCGGCAATCCCAGCTCTTTTTTCTTCCTTAACATCTTTGAGTCAAACAGTTTATGAAGGTCACCTGACTGTTGAACTTGCTCAATCAGCTGATTGACCAGTTCTGACGTATCCTGTTTGGCGGCGGCCTGTTCCAATAATTCAAATGAAGCAATTTCCATAGTTCTACGTATTCTCTCTCTTGAAACGGTCGTACTCGACCGAATGCTTCTTAAAGACACACACATTGAGTGCGTTTCCAAGCTGTTTGCGGAGTTTTCTCTCGGTGCCGATCACCTGGTATTTGCTGGTACGATTTGACATCCAACAAGAGTGTCTCTTCCGATCCTCAAATCTTCATACAAGTGTTGGGACCAATAGACGTTTACCGCAGAGATTATTGCAGATCGTGCTGGCATCGACAGCCATTATTGTGATAAAGTCCGCGATTCGCGATTTTATAGTGCCTGCGGGAAGGATCGATACAATCCTCACAGTTTCAAAGCTGCGTGGCAATATGTATCACTATCGTCTCCGAAGGTGAAAAATGTTGGTCGTTACTAGTTTTGCTTTGTCAGCGGAACGGCGTCCAATATTCACTTTAACACTTGAATGCGTTCTGTCTTGTGTATGGACGGAATCGCGGCAAGCTGTTGCCACTTTTTAGACCCATAACAAAGCAAAACATTCGGAATTCATGAGTGAGAGATCGCTCCCCGAAAACGTTTTGTTCGCGGCTCTGAGCAATCCAAGGTTTTTTTGAGTAATGGTCGATCGTAACCTCATTCGTGAATTTCAGGTAGATGATGATGAACTAAATGCAGCACTTGGTGGAGAGCTGGGTGACTGGATTATTGGTGACGAAAGCAGCATGGACAGCGTCTATGACCAGACGTCCAGTCCGTTTAACGTCAACGAAATTGTTAATGGAAAAGTCCTCAGTATCGATGGAGATGAAGTTCTCGTAGACATCGGCTACAAGAGTGAAGGGATGGTTCCTCTCTACGAATGGGGGGACGATGAAGAAAAGCCAAAGCCCGGCGAAACGATTGAAGTTTTGCTCGAAGAGATTGAAGATGATTTCGGCCTCGTCTTGCTTTCCAAGCGGAAAGCCGATCGCCAGAAAGACTGGAACTGGGTCATTGGTCGTTACAACGAAGGAGACACGATCATCGGGATCGTTGTCCGAAAAATCAAAGGTGGTTTGCTCGTCAATATCGGCGAAACGCTTTCCTCCTCTGGTGCCCGCGGCGTGAATGTGTTTCTGCCAGCTTCTCAGGTTGACATTCGTCGACCTTCCGATATCGGCGATTTTGTGAACAACGAAATCGAATGTATGATCCTGAAGATCGACGACACGCGCAAAAACATTGTTGTCTCGCGACGTCGACTCATCGAGGAACAACGTGCCGAGATGAAGCGAAACCTCCTCGCCGAACTCGAAGAAAATCAAACCCGAGCAGGTGTGGTCAAGAACATCGCCGATTTCGGAGCGTTCGTCGATCTCGGTGGAATCGATGGGTTGTTGCACATTACTGATATGAGTTGGGGACGCATCAATCATCCATCAGAGATGGTCAAAATCGACGACGAAATCGAAGTGATGATCCTCAACATCGACCGCGAGAAAGAAAAAATCGCTCTCGGGTTGAAGCAGAAATTCCCAAGTCCTTGGGACAATGTCGATACCAAATATCCGGTTGGAGACCGTGTGACTGGTGAAGTTGTCAACGTGATGACTTACGGTGCATTCGTCAAACTGGAAGATGGGATCGAAGGTCTTGTTCACATCAGCGAAATGTCCTGGACGCGTCGCCTGAATCATCCTAACGAGATGGTCAGCATCGGTCAGGAAGTCGAAGTTGTTGTCTTGGGCATCAACACCGACAAACAGGAAATTTCGCTCGGTATGAAGCAGACACAGCCCAACCCCTGGGACAATGTCACCGACAAATACCCGGAAGGTAAAAGTGTTACCGGTGTTGTTCGCAACCTCACCAACTACGGAGCTTTCATCGAACTCGAAGAAGGAGTCGACGGACTTCTGCACGTTAGCGACATGTCCTGGACACGCAAGATTTCGCACGCCAGCGAAATGCTTAAGAAGGGTGACGAAATTCAGTGCGTCGTTGTCTCGGTTGATGAGGAAAGAAAGCGAATCGCTCTCGGCCTGAAGCAACTGGGCGACGATCCTTGGGAAACACGAATCCCGGATCAGTACCAACCGGGATCGATTGTGAAAGGGACCGTCACAAAGATCACCAACTTCGGTGTCTTTGTGAAACTCGAAGAC
>DAOUPA010000046.1 GCA_030626405.1 Planctomicrobium sp. | reverse complement strand
CGTGAAACCGATTGCCGAAACGGAGCGAAATCAGTACCCCGCCTTGCACTACTACACTCAGCGCTTCCGAACTCGTGCCCTGGGGGACTTCATGGCTGTGCAGCGAGGAGTGATCGAAGACGCGTACGGTCGGTCGTTTCCGACACTGGTCAACTTTAGCGATGGGGCGACGTACCACGCGAACTTTTTCAGTCAGGGTGTCGACTACTTTGAATTGTTGAATGATGACAATCAAAACGCAATTTGGAGCGAGGACTGGGCCAACGGATCTTCGAGCGATCAATGCGGTGCTTTCAATGTCGATTTAATACGTGCCGCTGCGCGAGAACGCGAGCAGACGATAGGGCACTATCTTATCGCTCATGCCGGGCGAAAGCCTTGGGACATCAAGTTGAAATCTGCGAGCGAAGTCGCTCGCGGTGTGAAGATTATGAAGAATTTCTCGTACGGCGTCAGTTGGGGCAGCCACGAAGGTGGCCCTTTCTGGAACAGCCATACCTGGTATGCCCGACCGTATACGTGGCGAGCGAATGCGGAAGTCGTTTGCGAAATCGGCGGCGCGGAAGACCTGTTGCTGCCTGCAATGCCGAAGCCTGCGGAGGTAGCGATTCTGTATTCTTCATCCTCGGACGTCTGGGCACTCAAACGAAACTATGCCCACGGATTTAATCGCATGCACACTTGGATGGCGCTCGCCCATGCTCAAGTGCCAGTCGATTTTCTGTCGGAACAACACGTTGAAGACGATTGGCTCGACGCTTACAAAGTCTGCTACCTCTCCGGCCCCAACCTCACTGGCGCAGCCGCCGACCGATTAAAAGCTTGGGTGGAACGGGGTGGCACGTTGTTCCTCACCGCCGGAGCAGCTTCGCGAGACGAGTACAATCGACCGCTGAAGACACTCGACTCGCTACTTCCTGTTCAACGTGAGGAAATGGCAACCGTGCAACCTTTCCTCGCATCTGGAACTTACTTGCACACACTCAAGTCGCAGGACACAGCCCACGTTGACGGTGTCGACATGGAAGTTCTTTCCGTTCAGCAAAGGCTGATTGCAAAAGATGGCACAACGATTCTGGGACGTTTTCAGGATGGTTCACCTGCCTTGGTGAGTGGGGAAGCTGGAAACGGGCAAGTCTTTTGCGCTGGCTTCCTGCCGGCCCTCGATTACATCAAAAAGGCGGAAGTCGCTCGACGCGAACTGGAAGAGAAAACCAGCGAAACCAAACCGGTTTCCTCGCATCCTGCCCCGCCAGTTGTTCTGACAGCGAGTGACCTCAAAGCGGTGCAACCCAAAAACCGCCTGGAACGTTCCCGAAATCCGTGGCAGTATCCTGACGATGTCCGCAACGTGATTCTCACTCCGGTGCGAGCCGCCAAAGTCACTCCGCCGCTGACCTGCAACACCTCTCTCATTGACGCTGTGCCGATGAACTGCGACAAAGGCATCGTGATTCCACTTGCAAACTACACACTGGCTCCGATTGAAAATGTGGAGTTTACTTTGCGAACTGATAAATCGGTGGCGCGGGTTGAAACCATTTATCATGGCCAGATCGAGTTTGAACAAACCGACTCAGGCATCGCCTTCTCGCTTCCGCTCGATTGCACGGATTACGTCAAAGTCTATTTAAAGTGATTAATACAGATTATTTTGTGTCGGCGCGACAATCTGGCAATCGGTTGGTCTCCCTTGCTACACTGAAGTCTGAACGCTGACGGTTCTACTTCTGCTTCATTATCATCAATTTACGGTCAATTGACCTGCCTCTCACTTACCCAACAATTGGGCCTGGGCGAAGACGATATCGATTCAGCTTCTCCCGCATCGGAGTTTCTCGTTTGTCGTACGCTTCGATTAACAGCGGAACGTATGCAGCCAGAACGTAGAGGGGGAAGGCTCCAATTTCCATCGTGAGTAAAATTCCCAAGTGCATCGAAACTCCGACCAACAAGGCAGGGACATAGGTCCTGCGAAAAAGTATCAGCAGGGGAAATGTTATTTCCCAGGCGAGAACGAACCAGGTTGAGAGTTTGAGTACCCAGAAAGGTGGCACAAACTGGCTGGTTGAGATACGTGCCAGGCTGAGGTCATTGAGCACATAATACAGACTGTTGCCAGCGCGCCAGTTCTCTCCAGAGAATTTGCACAGGCCGCTACTGCAATACATAAACGCCAGTTGGACGAGGAGCAGCCGAATCACCCAGGGGCTGATGTGTACGTTCACATTCGAAGTTTTCTGGAGTTTTCTCTTGAGAAAGGAATCAATCGACCAGGCGGCGCCGCAAGGTGAAAGCATCAGGTAAAACAGAAGCATCCCACGGATGTGGTCGCCTGCGTTTATGGCATACATATTGATATTGACGAACGAGATCGAAAGAACCCAGACGATCACTGCTGAGAGCCGTGTGTTATAGCCGAGAAGTAAGCTCGCGGTTGCCATCACCCAGACCCAGAATGCAAGGGTCAGTGCACCCAGATCACCGATGCTTTCGAGGACAGACCAGTGAAGTTGTGGGCGTTCAAACATCCATGAATAAAACCATGGATCGCCGGTACTGTCTGTCCCATAAAGCACTGCGAAGCCGGGCAACATCGTCATAAACATGTCGAGCAGCAAAGTCGCTGCGACACCAATTCTGAGAGAGGCGAGAATCTCTGCCCGAATCGGTTTCTTCCAGGTGGCCATGTTTGAGAGAGGTTTTGGCAACCAGGGCTGAATCCCGACGACAGTGGTATTCGCTTCGTTGCTAATTTGGTCGGTGTGAGTGTTCACCGCAGCTGAGTTTGCGGCACCAGTTGTTTCGAGTTGTTGTGTGATGTGAGACATTATTCTGACTCCCAGGGTTGATAGACAAATTGGTTGGTCACAGGATCGAAGGCTTCGACAGGCAGGACGTTTTCGGGGTATTCTTGATTCGGAATCCATCGTGCAATGGCCATTTCGTAGGGTTTCTCGGCCTGATCTTTGATCGGGGCATCGGGAGATGGGATTTCGTAGCCACGAACATGAATTACGATTTCACTTGGCTGTAGGGCTTGCGGATTTTGTTTCAGGAAGCCTTCAACTCGGAGAGCGACCCAGGCTTGCAGAATTTCACTATCGCGAGCGAGTTTCTCGTGGATTTGTTCACGCCAACGTTCGCGGGCAACTTCTTCGGTTTCATCAAGACTGAATGCAAAATTGATTTCCAGATTTTGCTCGATCCCTCGCAGCCGATTGCCTCCGACTCGAAAAAACGATTTCGTATCGAGCGGTTCGTTATCCGAGAGCAGCCAGAGTGAATCTTCCATGCCGTCGAATCGGAGTTCGAGCGCCAGGAAAGTCGACTGATTGCGAATGTTTGGTGCGAAGAGCGACCATCTCTGAGGTTGCTCGGTGAACTGACCATATTTATCAACGGCATAGATCAGGGACGAGACACCGGGTACATCGATCCCCTGCTCCCCATCCCGACATTTTTGAATCGCATTGCCGATTCGTTCAGAAGTTTCTGGCATGCGGTGAGTGACAATTTCTAATGTCTCAAGTGAATTTGCGATTGTCATGTAAAACAACTGCCAGATGATGAAGACTCCGAGGCATCGTTGGAGGAAGGATTTTGCAGTATTCAATGTTCTGTTTTTTATTGTGTGAGTGGACATTTTTCTGTCCTTTGTTTCGTTAAGGAGTTGTCGAGAAGAATGGACGCCCCGTCGAAAATCGACGGGGCGTCTTAAGGGGAGGGGGCTTAACGACTTCGTCTACGAGAAGTGAAGTCACGAGGTGGATGTGTGTACGGAACTTTCACATCACGGGGAAACGTTGGAGGGGTCGGCTTTTGAGCACGTGGTGGTGGCGCTCCAAAGTCTGAACCTGGACGCCGGTAATAAAAGTCGTATCGATTCGTTGGAATCTGCTTCGTAGGTGCGTTGGAAGTTCCAAACCGCAGACGTTGGGGATACCTGCTGCCGGCCTGACCAGGTTTTGGTCGAGGCTTAGGTGCTTTGATGTCCTCGTTGATGTACTTCAACCAGACAGTTGGTTTATCGGTTGGCTTCGGTGCATCCTTCGCAGCCGGTGCGTTGGAAGTTCCAAACCGCAGACGTTGAGGATACCTGTTGCCAGCCTGACCAGGTTTTGGTCGGGGCTTAGGTGCTTTGATGTCCTCGTTGATGTACTTCAACCAGACAGTTGGTTTATCGGTTGGCTTCGGTGCATCTTTCGCAGCAGGTGAGTTGGAACTTCCGAACCGAAGACGCTGAGGATATCGGTTCCGTTTCGGACGGATTGGAGGTGCCTTGATGTCCTCGTTGATGTACTTCAACCACACTGTTGGTTTTGCAGTAGGCTTCGGTGCATCTTTCGCTGAGTTTTGTTGAGTTGGTCGGAGGTTGCGTGCATAACTCCGCCGTTGAGGTGGGCCGGCTTCGGCAACCTGGCTGAGAGTCATCGCTCCGATGATGACGAGAGCAGCCATTCCCTTGAACGTTCTGATTAACATTGTCTTTCTCCAGGAAGGTTTTCTGTGTGACACACAACATCGTGCATCGCTTCACCAAGAGGATTGACATTGCTGCATCAGGCCGGACACGGAATTCCTGAAAATTTGAATTCAATCGTAAATCACGTTATTCCCCTGTATTTCGACAGGAAATGAACATGCAATGGTCACGTGACAGCGGCTCTTCGTCCATGTGAATGGGTGAGAAATGAATTCACCACGAACAGTTTCGTTCTGTGCTCGTACTCTCATGAAAGACTGCCCTATTCCGTTTTCCAATGTCATACTGTGAAGTGTGTGCGAAGTTTGTCTGCGGAGATGAGAAACATCCGAACTTCACGACAAACGCCCATGTGACCTTCGCATTTCGGGATTCAACTTCAGCGCTGTGCTATGCTGATCGAGATGAAGTTGGGAGTTTTTATTTATTTTGAGAATCGCTGTCTGCTTAGAGCTGGGAACGTCAATCTTCATCCAGGTGAAAGATCCGCAGTACACAACGGAAGGGCACGAACAATGGACGAGCAAAATCGATGGCTATCTGAGGAATGGCTTGCCGGGCTTGCAGCCGGGGATCCTATTGTGACTCAGGAATTTTGGGACGACTATGCTGTTCCGCTCCAGCGCGTGGCCGACCGACAGTTGTCCCAACAATTAAAGCGCCGGGTTGATGCTGAAGATGTTGTGCAATCCGCTTGCCGGACATTCTTCCGCAGAGTGCAACATGGAGAATTTGAATTCAATGATCGCGATGATCTCTGGCGATTGCTCTTGACGATTACACTGAATAAAGCCCGAATGCAGGCAAGATTTCATGGTCGCGCGCGACGTGGTCTGGGGAAAGAACAGAGCCTCGAAGGTGATCTGGTCAGTCAAACCCAGTCCTTTGATCAAGCGATCAAGGATGTTGATTTTGCCGATTCTCTCGATGTGATTTTTGAGAAACTTGATGATGAACAATGCGAGATTCTTCGGCGCCTTCTCGATGGAGAAACTCAGGAGCAAATCGCAAATGCGATTGGATGTTCTCAGCGGACGGTGCGACGAATGCAGGTTCGGATTCGGGAACAACTTCAGTCGATCCTCGCCAACGATCTTGGCAGCAAATCTTAGGTTGGAGATCGTGAGATGGAGTCCGTGGATGAGACAATTCGACGTAAGTTTGAGTCTGCCTGGCTGACCGGCAGCCAACCAGAGATCTCGGATTACTTACCCGCTGAGGGTTCGCAGATGTATCTGCCGACGCTCGAAGAGTTGATTTGTATCGACATTGAGTTTCGCTGGTCGCAACTGACCTTGAAGGCATCAAAAAATGATAACGATTCTCAGAAGCTGCCACTTCTGGAAGATTATCTGAGAAGATATCCCGAACTGGATGATCAACTCATTCTGCGTCGACTTGTCGAGCAAGAAATTTTCGCTCGGCAGCGATCTCCTCATCCTCCTACATTCGAGGAATATAGTCAGCGATTTCCTGAGCTGGGACTTTCTGCGTCCACGTTTCAGAATGCTGTAGCCGATCAGGCGACGGTCGTCCAAGGCGTCACTGAGATCAGGAACATCGATCGGAATTCGTTTCCGATTCCTTTTGGAAAGTACGTCCTGGTGAGTCTATTAGGACGAGGAGGGATGGGTTCGGTTTATCGAGGGTATGAATCTCTGTCGAAACGAGAGGTCGCAATAAAAGTTGCGAATCTGGACCGACTGCCTGTCGAACATCGTCAGGAGTTTCAACAACGATTCGAATCCGAAGTCAAAGCAGCTGCGCGCTTGAAGCATGATTATGTCATGCCTGTTTTCGATGTGGGAGAGTTTGAAGGCTCATTGTATTACACGATGCCGATTCTCGACGGCGACTTAACGGCACAAATTCGTGAACGAACGCTCTCAAACGAGAACGCGGCAAAGTATATCGCTCAGGCAGCCCGAGGTGTGGAGGCGGCTCATCAAGCTGGGCTTCTTCATCGCGACATCAAGCCTCAAAACTTTATGTATGACCGCGAGCACGACCGCGTGCTGGTCGCCGATTTTGGATTGGCTCGACTTGATTTTGAGTCTCAGCAACTCACGCAAACAGGAGAAATGCTAGGGACGCCGCCATATATGGCGCCCGAGCAAATTCGATCTGCTCACACGGTCGATGCCCGTGCAGATGTCTATTCGCTGGGGGCCTCCTTGTACCATTTGCTAGTCGGACGTCCACCGTTTCAAGCTTCTTCTCCAGCGGAGACGATTCTGCAGGTTCTGGAAGTGGACGCTGTCTCTCCCAAAGAGTTGAATACAAATGTTGATCAGGATTTGGAGACAATTTGTTTACGAGCACTTCAAAAGGAACCGCATCTTCGGTTCGATTCCGCTGATGATCTGGCCGCAGACCTCGAACGATTTCTACGTCACGAGCCAGTCAAGTCGCGCCCGCTGGGACCGTTCAAAAGATTGTTGAAGTGGCGACGACGGCATCCGTCGATCGCCTTAATGGGAGCGGGATTACTTTTGTCGCTGTTCGCGATCATCGCTGTCTCAGGCATTGGCTGGTATCAAACTCATCAGATGTTTCAACGTCAAGTTGCAACAACTCAGGCAGGACAGGCCTCACTCAATGAGTTATTTACCTTCATTCGAACCGAACCGCTGTTTGATCAACCTGGGCAAGAAGTAGTCCGCCGCGAGTTGCTTGACCGAGGCATGCAGCATTATCAATCGTTATTGAGTCTCGCAGCAGAGAATGAAACACTCTCGGCGGACATCGTGACTGCTCAAGTGACAATGGGTTTGCTGACATTGGAAATGGATGGCCCGCAACCATCTCTGCAACACTTTCGTCATGCCATTTCACACGCAAAGCGTCTCACTGGTAAACAGCGTACATCACGGCAGGTTCAGACATCTTTGGGAGATGCATGGAATGGGCAAGGTCAGGCATTACATCAATCGGATAAATTTGTCGAAGCACGCAAGGCTTTTGATGAAGCAATCCAAATACGGAAATCGATTGTTGATCGTTCGCAACACGATGTCGATGCGAGAAGAAAACTGTTCAACAGCATGATGAACCGAGGTCTTGTGGACGCCGCGACAGGAAACTCGAAGCAAGCCATCGAGAGTCAAACCTCCGCACAAGCTCAACGCGAAAAACTTATGAAAGAGCAACCGAACAACAAATTCGTGAAACGCGATTTCGCCAAGGGGCAGTTTAATCTCGCTCGATTACATCTCACGAATTCAAATTTCATCCAAGGACGTGAACTCTTACAAGATGCAACAAGTCGGTTCGAGGCGCTCGTTCAGTCCTCACCCACTGACGCCCGGTTGTGGCTGCGTTACATCGAATGCTTGCTCACGGATTCAATGTTCGACGAGCGAAACTCGGAATTTCCTCCCGAACTCGAGAAGGCCATCGAAGCACTCCAGCCATTAGTGATGCTTGCGCCAGAAAATCGGAGCTATCGATTACGATTGGCAGAACTCTATCAGCAATCTATTGAGATCTTACTTCCAATGGGTGATGTTCCGCATGCGTTTGAAGCATGGAAAGTGATGGACGAAAAGTTGATTCGCCGACTTGAGAACAACGATCATTCCCCAGACACGGAACGAGTGCGTTTGATTGCAATGCGGCAGCGCAGTCTGATTTCGCTGGGGCAAGGTGATCGAAAAAAAGCCCGGGAGCAACTTTCAGCCGCCTTGGGTGCCTGGGAAGCCGCCATTGCCAAGCCGGAAACCGCATCGCTCAATACACCTGAATGGGCGAGAGATTGGGAAAGATTGGAAGAGTTGCGCAATTCTATCGATGAGGAATAGCGGATTTCTTCGCTTGTGAAGTGACTTCTGCAAGTTCGGAAAGCATGAAGCCGATACATCTTTCAGGCCAATGCGCGCCTACATATCACTCTTTTACGGCGATTTCTTACGATCTTCCGACTGATGTCAGGATCTTTTCCATGCGAACAATAGCATTACAGAGCGTCGCTCTTTTGTTCTTGATCCTGTTGATCTGGTCATCGGAGTCGTGTGCACAAACGGTCCCTGCGCCACCCGCTCCGGAAACGAATCGCGGAACAAACACACCCTCGGTTCAGCCATTTTTGGCGACACCACCCACAGCAATGGCGGCGAGTTCTCTGGTCAGTGGATATGACTACATCAGTCCGTTGATGTCATTCTTCAGTGCGAGCGGTCAGTCCTCTTCAAGTGTTGAGTTATCTGCTTATTATCAGTCGCCCTCTCGTTCACGGCTTTTGGAAGTCCCAGAGATGTTTGGTGACTACCGACGTAGCGGACCGTTTATTGAACTCACTCCATTGACAGGCTTGCTCCCGAAACTCACGACTGAGATTCCGTATTCAGGGACTTTTTCGGGTTTGAAAGTCGCAGAGAATAACCACGCGTTGCCTGCGGATCGATTCTGGTTCGCGTACAACTCCTTCAATGATGCAATCGATGTCGCCACCGATGACAGTTTCGGTCTAACACCAACCAGTCGCAGTCTTGCGTTGGATCGGTTTGTGATTGCTTCTGAAATTCTGCTCGATGATGGAGCGACTTCGTTGGAGTTACGAATGCCTTTCTCATCGAGTTTTAGAGCGTCAGCGATTGCGGGGATGGGAATGGACGCGACTCCGTATTCGATTACTGGCGAGAATGTCGGAAATCTCAATTTGATTCTCAAGCGCTTACTCTACGGCAACGAATCGGTCGCACTCTCATACGGGCTCGGTCTCGAATTGCCTACAGGGAATTCTGGAGAGATTACATATGGCGACCTCAGGGTGAAGCTTGATTCCGGAGCAGTTCACCTGGTCCCTTTCCTCGCAATGACGAGACGATCTGATCGTTGGTTTGGACATGTGTTTACGCAACTCGATGTTGCAACTCATGGAGATCCACTTCGCACAACGCTAGATGGAGTCTCTCCGCTTACTCGTGTTGGTCGAATCAACCAGCCTCCATTACTGAGCATCGATATTGGCAACGGATTTTGGCTCATTCCCAAATCAAATGAAGGCTTCGGCCTCGCTGTCACATCTGAATTGCACTACACGGTCCCTCTGGGGGGAGACGATTCTTTTGTCGTCGCTGACGTATCTGGAATCGCTGGTTTTAACACTTCAATCTCTCCTCGCTATGAAGTTTGGAATTCAACAGTTGGTTTACAATTTGATTTTCCAGGCGACTGGTCAGTGCGACCCGCTGTTGTCCTGCCGCTCCGCTCCGAGCGTGCCTTCGACGTAGAATACATTCTTCAAGTGAATCGCTCGTTTTAGAGACAATTGAGAGCAGAGCGAAACTGCAAGTTTCGAAACTCGCTCAGGCTTGACGACCGCGTGCAAAGTCATCTCATCGCTACGACGGGCAATCTGAAAATCGATGGTTCCAACATTTCAGTTCGCGCCGACCATGTGGCAAGAGACTGAACTTGCCGAACCTTTGCTTAAACAGCACTGTATCCCGTATAAAACCAACTACGTCGCTGATATTGGCGTGACACAATTATGATTCCACGACTCCGATGGAAACAACATCGAAATTGGAACAGATCCGCCGACATGTGAATTGGAACAACCGGGAACATGAGAGTACAAATGATTCGAAACTTTGTGGTTCAGTCCATACTGGCAAGTCTTGTCGTGAGTCTTTACACATCCTCTCTTTTTGCTCAAGCTGCCGTGAAAGGACCTTCGCCGACGAACACATCAGGACAAAATCTGCGCGTGCCAGCGACTGAGCCGGAGGCTGCTGCAAAGGCGTTTGAGGTTCTCGACGGATTCGAAATGCAACTGGTCGCGAGTGAACCGAATGTGCTGGAACCGGTTGTCATCTCCTACGACGCGAACGGGCAGATGTACGTCGCCGAGTATCTGAAATTCCCCAATTATGAAGTCGAAGGCAAACGAGCATCCGGTCGCATTCGGCGACTCACCGACCTCAATGGAGATGGTCATTACGAAGAAAGCAGCGTCTTCGCCGACGGACTGGAATGGCCGACCGGTATCTGCCCGTTCAAGGGAGGCATCTTTGTGGTTGCCGCGCCGGACCTGTGGTATCTCAAGGACACAAACGGAGATGGCAATGCGGACGTACGAAAGAAAGTCTTCACAGGATTTGGGTTCAACAACGAAGAAGGAACAGCGAACAATTTAATCTGGGGTCTCGACAACTGGATTTATGGAGCTGGTTCGAACAGCGGCGGTCAAATCAGACCTGCAGATCAACCCACAGCCCGAGCTGTCTCACTTCGCGGTCGTGACTTTCGTTTCCATCCTGTGACCGGCAAGTTCGAAGCGATCTCCGGGTCTGAGCAGTTCGGGAATACATTCGACAATTGGAACAATCGCTTCATCTGCCAGAACTCGAAGCCAGCAGTTCATGTTGTCTTGCCCGCTCATTATCTGGCAAGGAATCCGTATTTGCCTGTCCCAGCAGTGCGTCGATCTATCTGGAAAGAGAATCGCATTTACCGCGCCAGTCCAGCAGAACAATGGCGACTCGCGAGGACCAAGCTGCGTCTCGCTGAAGACCGTAAATACTCCGCACCATCGGTCGCTCATGATGTTTTCACAGCTTGCACAGGTGTGACAATCTATCGCGGTGCTGCCTATCCGCAGAAATACCACGGCAATTTGTTCGTCGGCGATGTGCAGAGCAATCTGGTCCATCGACGAACAATGCAGCCCAGTGGCGTCACCTTCGAGTCGCTACGAGCCGACAACGAAACTGAAATAGTTCGCTCGAAAGATAACTGGTTCCGCCCAGCCAATATGATCAACGCACCAGATGGGACACTTCACATTGTGGACATGTACCGCGAAGTGATCGAAACGCCTGATTCCATGCCGGATGAAATCATTGCGATGATTGACTTACTCAGCGGAAACAAACGGGGCCGCATCTATCGGCTTGCTCCAAGTGGATTCCATGTCCCGAAACCACCGCAACTCGGATCGGCGACGACTGAACAATTGGTTCGCGAACTGGAAAACGCCAACGGCTGGTGGCGAGACACAGCAGGAAGGCTACTTTACGAACGACAAGACCGTAACGCTATCAAACCGTTGCGTGCATTGTTACGTAAGACAAAATCCGAACTGGCTCAACTGCACGTCATCTACGCACTTGGCGGATTAAACTCTTTGAGCGACGAAGATCTCACTCTCGTCCTCGCAGCGTCATCGTCCGGCGTGCGAGAACATGCGATTCGACTTTCCGAATCGCGGTTGCAAACAAATGACTCGCTCCTGACGCAAGTTGTTGCGCTCGCAAATGACGAAAACACCCGTGTCCGTTTTCAAGTTGCCTTCAGTCTGGGGGAAACTGACGATCGGCGTGCTGCTGAAGCATTGGCGAACATTGCCCGTCGTGATGCCGGAGATGTCTGGATGCGGACCGCAGTTCTGAGTTCTTCTCTCAAGCTGGGAACAGAAATGCTTGAAACACTGCTCGCAGATGCAGAGTTTTCTAAGAGTTCCAGTGGTCAGCAATTTCTTCGACAATTGTCGCTCGTTGTCGGTGGTCGCAATCGTCCGCTTGAAGTCGCGAGCGTGCTGAATGCGGTCGAAACGAGCCCTGGTGCAAAACAAGCAACTGTGAGACGGACAATCATCCTCGGTTTAGGCGAAGGCTTGCGACGTTCTCGGTCGAGCCTGAGTCGATACGCAAAGGACTCACCTGCAACAGCCGAGCTTCTTTCCAGTCTGATCAGCAGTGCGAGTAAAACGCTCGCTAATTCTTCGTCCAGTTCGAAACAACGTATCCAGGCGATTGAAATGATGGCTCATAGTCACTTTGACGATGTACAAGAAACGCTGATCGCGATGCTCGATTCACGTCAATCTCCGGCAGTCCAGTTGTCTGCAGTTCAGGCACTCGCCAGCTTCGAAGCAATGGAAGTTCCGACTGTCTTGATTGACGCGTGGCAAGGACTCTCCCCAGCAGTTCGAGGTGAAGTCGTCGAAACGCTGCTCGGTCGCAGTGAATGGATCTCTGTTCTGCTCGATGCCGTCGAAGAGAAGCAAATATCTCCCGGTTACATTGCCCCTGTTCGTAAGGAACGACTGACGAAACACAACAACACGGCAATCCGAACCCGTGCCGTGAAACTGTTCAGTACGGCCCTAAGCCCACGCAACGACGTGATCGAATCATACCGCGCGGCGCTCTCGCTGACAGGTAACGCTGAACGTGGTCAGCGTGTCTTCGAACAGAACTGCATGACGTGTCACAAAGTTGCCAAGCAAGGCCATGACGTTGGCCCGAATCTGGCGACGATTCAGAACCAGACACCTGAAGCTCTGATGCTACAGATTCTCGATCCAAGCCGAGAAGTTCTCGCGAACTACACGCAATATGTCGTCGCGCTAGACAACGGTCGTGTCGTCTCCGGACTGATCGCCAGCGAAACGCCAACGAACATCACGCTGAAGCGAGCTGAGAACGTACAGGAGACCATCCTCAGGCAGAACATCGAAGAGATCATCGGCTCCGGAAAATCACTCATGCCTGAAGGTTTCGAGCAGAAGATCAGCAAGCAACAAATGAGCGATTTACTGACCTTCCTGTTGGACCTTCGAAAGTAGAGTGAAATTTAGAGTTTCACACTCTGGAAAGTTTTCATGCGCTGAAGGTTGAGCCACTTGCAAAGGGGCTTTATGTCGCAGGACGCTCTTGTGACCGCGATTCGAAAAAATCCCTTATTCTTCGTGGCCATCTTCGCGGACATCGCCTGTTAGTTAATGAGGAAATCAAAGCGTTAGATTCAGCGTTTCCTTGGGAACCAACGTTTCCAGATCTTTGAAATTTCATTTTCGTGCAATTGTGCAACCATTTTCAGTTGATCGAGAATGTGTTTCAGCTCGGGAGTGAGTTCATGAGTTCGATAAATCACCAACTTCTTAACAGCAAAATCGTTTGAGAGACGACGGATGAACCTTCCAAACTACGACCCTAACACTGGTACCACACTGGGGGCTGGACAGTCATCAAGGGCCATCTCAGCGACAATTGCGTTCACCTGGGAAGTGCCGTCGTCCACAAACAACCCGGCGGCGCGATCTGCATGGTCCCAGTCCATGCCCAGCACCGTGGACGCATTTTCCTTCCGTTTGCAGACGACGATCCTAAAATAGCAGAAGTCATCTCCAAAGTCTTACTCCTGGCAAACGATCAGGAAACCCAGGACCCCACGATTCTGGAACAGTTGAGGTGAGGCGGAAGAAGAGAGGGAATGCATATCGAAATGAACATGTTGTTACCTGCGAAAATCTAAATTCACTGACGTGACATGTTGCATCGCGCTGATCAAAAACTATGCCATCAAGAAAACTAGGTGAACTGTGACAGAACAAGTTCTCCGACAACCTGGAATTGAAGAATCGATCTCGCAAACCGGCGCAATACGTAGGAAATGCATCAGCGCGGACTTCGTAACCGCGCACCGGCCTTTGTCACGGGCGTATCATCGGCTAGCCGCAGGTCGCCTTGCCTGGGCGCTCGTAGGCGCGGGTCGACACCGTAGGTGCCGCTGGTTTCCTGAGTTGGCAGGCGGATCGACCTGCGACTGTTCTGTGGGCGATCTTCGCAGTACCAGAAGTTGTCCGAGAAATGAAACGACTTCGAGTCGGTCATTGCTCCGATGTTTACGGCTTGAGTCAACTCATTGGAATGAAACACGATCACGTTGTTACTAAATGTCCCATTGCGGCAAGGAACAAACTCGGGTGACTGGTTTTCCTGAAGGATGCGCAGCACCCACCGAGTCGGGCGGTAGATCGTGTTGTAACGAACGACAGCGCCGTTTACTCCGACAAACGCAACTGGAGTCATCGATCCGATAAACATGCAGTCTTCGACGACAATATCCTTGGCTTCATAACCTTGTGGTTTCGGTCGGAAGTACGTCAGTCCGGTACTGCCGCCGATGTTGATCGCCCGGCCGCCCGCGTTTTCAAACCGGCAGAAACTGACTGTGATGTCACGGCTCCCGCCTTTCATCTGCACGGCGTTGGCGGAGGCCTTGTCTCCCTCCCGAAAAGTGTTTCCGGTAACAATTCCACGATGGCAACCCACCATATCAATGCCGGAGCCTTTCTTGCCCCATCGCTCGATTGTGCAGTTTGCGACACGAAAATCGTCAAGGCCAGAAAGTTTGATGGCGTCGTGGTTACGGTCTGAACCGATGTCGTGGACCGTCAATCCATGTAGGACAACGTTATGTGCCGGCGTCTCGTACGAGCCACCATCGTCAATGTTGAGTCCATTCGCGCGGCCTCCGGTGAGCACAAGATTTCGGAGTTCTACGTACGCTGGGTCGGTGAGATGCAGGCATGAGTTGCCTCCGTTGATAATCGGTCGGTTTCGGGGATCGGAGGCCGCGATCACGATAGGGTGCTTCGTGGTGCCGTGCAGGTTGTTGAACGTCAGGCCGCCGCGGTATGTTCCGGGCTCAAGCATGATCATCGTTCCCGGTCGAGCGGATCGAACTGCACGGAGCAGTTCATCACTGTTGTGAACGCGAATCTCATTTGCGTTGACCGTCCCCTCGGCATTGGCTTTCTCCTGGGAAGCATAGACGACGTTCCCACTGAGGCTGAACCACAGGATGCACACTGTGGTTACGAGTTTCTGGCACGCGGCATTCATAATCTCGATCCTGCTAGTGTTAGGCTCTTATCATTGCAAATCCGCACAGCTCAGAGCAAATGACAGATTTGGCAGGAACCAACATCGAAGAGAACTCGTCACTTACGCCGCTTTCCGTTCGTAATGTTTCAGCACTCCACTGAGCAGCCCGACGTTGTCTGGATCGATGGCAGAGATGAGGACTTCTGTGCGCAACCGCAATGAATCGTTCCGGCCGCACGCTGTAAACTTTCAATTCGCCAGCGGTTGTGTGCTGCTCAGGTAAGCGAACAGATGCCGAATCTGTTCATCACTCAACTTGTCGAGCAATCCTTCCGGCATGACTGACTTCGGATTGGCAATCATTTCGTCGATATCATCCTGCCGCACCACGACATTTTGACCATCGATTCCGCGAATCACCACAACTTGATTGTCTTGATCGACCAGGAAGCCCGTCACAATGCGGCCTTCCACGGTGAGAATCGTATAGTTCTCAAATCCCTTGCGGATTTCGGCACTCGGATTGACGACGTTCAGCAGGATGCCGCGCGAGTCGGTTCGTTTGAAACTTGTCAGATCGGGACCAATCTGACCACCTTCCGTGAACAGCGTGTGGCACTTGCCGCACGTTTGTTTGTAGAGCACCTTCCCGGTGTAGGGATTGCCGGACGCTTTCGAGGTTCGCAGCATTTGGTCGAGGGAGCCAATGCGAGCCTGCATTTGAGCGGTCGTCGCGCCCTGGATGTCGCCGAATTGGTCGTGGATGATCGACTTGAATTCCTCCGAGTTGTGAAGCAGAAGTTTTTTCAATGTTTCCGGGGCAATCGTCTCTTTGGCGATGCGTTTCTCGACGATGGCGCTGAGCAGCAGACGAGCCCAGTTCTTCCGACTGGATAAGAGTGACTGCGCCGAAGCTTGCAGCGATTCGGGTAGTGCGTTGTGCAGATCCAAAACGCCTTGGGCGATTTCGTCGTCTGAGTAAGATTGCAGACTGAGTAGCGCCGCCGATCTCAAATCGTCGCTCTTGTCTCCTTTCACAATTGCGAGCAACTTAGGAACTGCGGCATTCTGTTTGACTTCTCCAAAGATCCGCACGAATTGGAGACGGTCGGCGAGCGGCGCATTCTGTTTTGAGATCGTCGCTAAGGCTTGCTCCATCGCTTCAGGAATTCCCTGACGGACTTGGAGCGAAAGTGACCCACCGCCGACCTTCTTGATCGCAGCCAGAAGTTCATCTGGAACGTTCGCCAGAGACCGTCCGGCGAACGCCTTTTCAAATCCCTGAATTAATGTTTTCTGGTGGGATTCATCGGGAGCAGCTTCAAGCAGTCGTGCACACGCCAGCAAGTCCTGACGCGTACCCGCCAGGGCGAGTCGTCGAATGAGTTTGTCTAGCATTTGTTGTTCGACCAGTTCGAGCTTCCAAAGGTCGTTCCGTTCAAACATGTCAACAACATCGGTCCGCGCTTCTCCGGTTTTGGCTTCGAGAGCCCACCACAGCAACAATGGAATGTGCAGATCAGCGAGGTCTTCGTCATGCGTTAACAGATTGCGGATGATCGGCAGGGCGTCCGCTGCCGGGAGACGCTTCGCGGTACAGGCCAACTGACTGCGAACATTGGCATAGGCTTCCCTGGCTGCCAAATCCGCCAATTGCTGGCTCAAAGTGGATGTCACCTTATGACTGTCACCCAGGAGCCTGACAGTCCAAAGTCGAACGTACTGGTCTTCGTGCTTCAGGAGTTTCGCCGCGGCGCTGGCATTGAAGCCCCCTGACGCATTCAGCGCCCAAAGGCCTTCGAGCGCGAGTTGACCGGTGTTTTCGTCGATCAATTTTTGCAGGACGGGAATAATGCTGGCGTCGCGACGATCCGCAAACAATCGGATCACCGTCTGACGATGCCACTTGTTCGGATGGTTCAGCAGTGCCACGAGGTCGCCTGTTGACAGACGACCGTAGTCGAAACGTGGCATTCCGGCATCACCTTTGGCGCGAAAGCGGTAAATCCGACCATCGTTCGGTGTCACACGTCCTGCATGATGGCTTGAGTGATCGATTCGCTGTTCATACATGTCACAGAAATAGACGGCACCGTCCGGGCCGACCTTGATATCGACGGGGCGGAACCACTGGTCGTTGCACTCAATGGGGCGGTCGATGTCTTCTGTGGCAAACGTTGTCGTGTTCGTGCGGAAATGGCTCTGGACGATCTGGCCTTGAAGTGGTTCGATACCGAAGAGACGACCGTGGTACTGCTTCGGCAGCGTCGCCCCGGAATAGATCACGAAGTTGTGGGTAAACCGGGGAACATCGTGGTGCTTCATCGCCGGGAAATACCCGAAGGCGTAGGGGTTCGAGAGCTGACCATGCTTTCCGAAGCCCTTGCGTTCGTAGGCTCCCTGGACGTAGTGAAAACCGCGAGCGTTGCCGCCGTTGGTTCCGGAGAAAATACGTCCCTTGTCGTCAATTTCGCAACCAAATGTGTTGCCTCCACCTTCTGCGAATGTCTCGTAGACCTTGGATTCCGGGTGATAACGCCAGATCAACTGTCCCATCGAATGAACCGGGGCGGCCTGACTGCCTGGCTCCTTGATCTGGCCCGTCACGGTGCTGCCCTGGCACGCATACATCCAGCCATCGGGTCCCCAGCACAGACTGTTCGCGATGGAGTGTGAATCTTCGATGCCAAATCCCTCGAGCAAGACCTGAGGGTCGCTATCGGGGACGTCATCGTTGTCGGTATCTGGATAGAAGAGCAGGTGCGGCGGGCTGAGCACATAAACGCCTCCGCGACCACGGACGAACGAACTGGTGATGTTGAGGCCGGTGACGAATGTTTTGTGTTTGTCGTAATTACCGTCGCCGTTTGTATCTTCATGGATTGTAATGTTATCAAGCCCTGGGGTGCCGTTTGGTGGGGGCTGCAGTTTGCGGTCGTAGACCGTCCTCAGAAATTTGTCGCGGCTGAGCATTTTCAGGCCAGCGGGGTGTGGATACTGCTGATAATTCAGCACCCAGAGCCTGCCGCGTTCATCCCAATTGATAAACAACGGCTGGTTGACGTGCGGCTCCGCGAGCACCAGATCGAGTTGCAGATCATCAGCGACGTCGAAGCTGGCGAGCGCCTTGCCCGGCGGCAGCGGGTCGGTATCCCCTTGCCGACGACGAAGATACAGATCGATATCGTCGACCTCATCCACTTTGCTGTAGTGCGCGGGAGACTTAGTCACTGCCGCGAGTTTGGTGTCAACGGTCGCCCAGGCTTTGTCGTCCCCGGGACGGTATTCCCACTGGCCTTCCATCTTGATCGCCTCTGATTCGACGAGCAGGATTGGGGCTGCAACGAGAAAGTTACTGCGGCTGTCCTTCATGTAGGTCCGTACGGCAATCTGATTGACTTCCCCAAATCGCAGAGCCTCTTCCGGGACCTGAAAACGCGATTTGGCTCCCAATCCGCTACGGTATTGCGGCGGAAATGTCCCCGTGCTGATCACTTGCACGCCATTCACTAACGTCTGGCGGGCGTCGTCAATCGGCTCGACGTTAAGTTCAACCTTCTTGCCTTTCCACTCCGCCGGAACTGTCACAAAGCAACGGTACCAAGCATACCCGTCTTTCGTCGCGAGCGCTCCACCTGGCTGACGCTTCCAGGAATCCGGAACCGGAACGAGGTGCCAGCCATCGCTGACGGTGTCGTCGGCAGAGAGTGGCGCCGAGTAAATTGAGGGCAGCAACATCAGGCAAGCCAGCAGGCAAAACGGCCTCGCCGGGCGTGCGTTAAACAAAAACTTATTCAGAAAAAGTGTCTTCACGTTGGGTCTCCAGACGGTGTCGTCTTGTACGATTATCAGGCAGGTCGACGTTTTAGTGTGGCGGCGTTCGTCGATGTAGGAGGCTCAATTGTAGCGGAGTTCGGGGAGTTTTTCAGCGCGCTGAGCAAAAACTCTGTCACCGTCTAAACTGTCGACGAGATTGATCTTGGGCAACTTGGAATTGAAGAAGTGATACCACAAATTGTTGGTGGAGTGCCGATATTTGTCCGCTGTTTGGATGCAATGAACCCATTTGGGTGGCTGTTTGTCCTTCAACGCACCACGAAGCGACTGACGATTGCTGTCTGTTCTGTCGTGCTGAGAAACAAAGGCAGAAGCCTACGCCGCTTTCCGCTCGTAATATTTCAGCACTCCACCTAACCATTTTCTACAGACAATTACGTCTGGATCAACTGTCGCAGATTGATCCTCAGGGACCATACCGGAGAGCGGCACATTCTCCAGTCCCTGATGCGAGCGGAGCGTGTTGTAATACTCAACAAGCTCAGACACAATGTGGTTCAAATGGTCTTCACCAAAGACCACAAAACAGTCGAGTGCTTCATGCTTGATTGTTTGAATGACCCGTTCGCAAAAGGCGTTGAAATAGGGACTCCGGTGAGGAAGCTTATTCACCTCCACTAAGTCAGATGCAAAGATCCCATCAAACTCTTCGTGAACTTGGTGTCACGATCATGAATCAAGCAGCCAAGCTCATTGCACGTTGCAAGCAGGCGCATCATGCGTTGGTCATGAACACCGCCGCGGGTGAAGTTGCCACCAACTCACCGATGCTGGTGATGGTATCATGTGTGCGCTATTTTCCCGGCGTTCGACAGAATTGCTTTAACTCGTTGGCTGTCAGATGAACGGAAGCGATACCGTTACGGTCCCACGCAGAGTGCGAAGCAGCGCCGAAGTAGAGGACTGCATCATCTTTGCCAGGCACCAAGAATAGAAACGGCGTCACGTGGCCAAACCGGTCAATTGTGCTGTCAGAATTTGTAATTTTCAAACCTCGATTATTCCATGTGACACCATCGCTACTCACGGCAATCTTCGTGCCGGAATGGGATTCGTACAACATCACGTATGTGCTCCCAATCCGCTTGACATCGATGCCGCCGGCGTTGTTTTCGAAGACTGGATTGAGCGGGTGCTTTGTCCAAACCAAGCCGTCCTTGGAAGTCGCGTAGCCGACACTCCGCCGTGAATGTCGTGTTTTCGGGACCTTTGGTGATGCTGCTCCAAGCGGCAGGTCTTTTCGACCATCAAACCACATTTTGAAAAGACCATCTTCGTATAACACGGTCGGTCGTCCAACCAGAAGCGAGTCCCACTGGTCGTCCTTTCCTGACACAATGACGGCACCACGGGGTTTCCATTGCAAGCCATCCTTTGATGTTGCCACACAGACGTTGTCGATGATTCCCTTCTCGGCGCGCGTGTAGTACAGATAATAGGTTTCGCCCGTTTTGACAACAGACGGATCATTAACATGATTCGCCTTGGCGTCTTCCAACGCAAGTCCTTTACGATTCCACTTCTCACCGTCACGCGATTCTGCATAGAGAATGCGGTCATGACCGTCCTTTCCCTGCCCTCCGTACCACATGCGAAACACACCGTTCTCGAAGAGGACGTCCGGAGCGTACACGTTTCCCATTCCGTGTGGTGCTGATTCCCATGGCCCTTTTCCTTGAAGGAGTAACGTCGGCTTTCTGGAAACAACATGATCTTCGGCGCCTGCGCTGCATAGAAATGCTAGCAGTATCAATTCGGTAACGACGATAACGCGCAGTAGTTTCATTTGGGCTGATTCTCTTGCAACGATCGAAATTGGACCCGGCGTGGCGTAAATTCGACTGTTTGAATGACTTCGCCCTTACGCGGCAATGAAACGACATACTTGAAATCGCTCACAACACCGGACGCACAATTGATTGGCTCGTCATGTGCCGCGTTCACCACGACGATGGGGCACTTAGCTTCGGCAGAGCGGATTTTCAGGTTCGATTCGTGGTACTCTCGAAACTTTTGGCTCGACCCGCTGTTCACGGCATGGAAGATCACTTGAGCGCCGGCTTTGGCCTGTTTGAGACTCAAATGTGGATTTGGGCCGTCAGTGAATCCGGGCGTCACCCACAGGTCGTTGCAAATCAGCGTTCCGCATTTCAAAGATCCGACTTTATGCACCAGCGGAAATGATCCTATGGCAAACTGCTTCGCGTCGCCGTAGGTGAGGCATGTTTTCGCGTATTGACCGACAAGCTTGCCCATTGCGTCGACGATGCGAATTTCGTTGTACGTCTTGCCGTCTTCCTTCCAACACGTGCCGATCAAAGCGTTAATTTTTGCGTTACGACAGAGTTGTTTGATTGTCGTAAATGCGGTGGCCACTTCGTCCTGGTCGAAGCCATTGTAATAGCCACTTAGTGCTCCTTCAGGGAAAAGAATCCATTGGGCCTTGTCTTTTTTTGCCTGATCGAAAGCGGCGCGAATCCGTTCAAGATTCTTCGCAACGTCTTGGGTCACGTAGATCTGGGCCAGCGTGATTCGCTGCGGATCAGGAGAATCATCGGCTATGCTGCAACGGGTAACCATCATTGTCGTGACCATGATCGCGATGGCGGTCGCGAAGTTCCAACAAGAATGTCCCGCTATGTTCCGTTTTCCACTCATTTTCCACTTGCTTTCTTCTTCGATATTCGATGGCGAGAAAGAATTGATCTGGAATTCGATCATATCGCTATCTTCCCTACTGCGTGAGAAGCAAATGTATTTCAATTAGTATATTTCATAATCGACAATTCCCACCGCAGCAGATTGTAATCGTAATCATCGAGTGTTTTTGCGGCAACAAAGGCATGAAAGAGCAATCGGGATCGGTAGTCTTTAATCTCCAGCTTCTCATCGAATCCTAATCGAATCAACTCCGGATGACTAATTTGATCATACGCGGTTTTTGATCCGTCCCGGTTGAAGAGGTACTTCGGAATGCCGATAAAATCGTTATCGTTGTTTTGACGCTAGTCCCTGGTCCCTCCAACGAATCGGCAATCATGGGGAATATGAACCGATTGCGGCTATTCCAATAATTCCGTTATGTGTGGGGTGGCAGGACTGCCTCTAGCAAGGCAATAGACTCCTGTTTATCTTCGGCACAGTAGATGTGACTCGCCTCGCGAATTTGCCATGAGCCGATTCTATCCTTTCCTCGCACATCAACTGCCAACTTCACGGGATTTCTCAATATCTTCCTGACCGCACGACTGGAGCACGCGGGTCCGTCTGGGCCAAGACCTCAAGATAAGAACACGTTATCCGGGCCTCAATCATCGCTCTTGAAATAGAATCTCAGCAATCGATCCGAAACGAGATGTTCTTCGTCAGTACTGCTGTAGATTTGATCTGGGGGGGATTCGGTGAAAGGTAAACGGAGTCATCGGCTGCCGAATGAGAGAGAAGTGCCCTTGCAAACAGCACCTGTGCAGATCCGCACTGTTGGAAAGAAAGTGACCAAGCCATGGAAACAATCTATCCAGCTTGCACCATCGTCACCTCCGAATTATTGCGTTTTCTTCCAAAGATGCGTTGGTGTGGAAATTGCACTGAAGATTCGTTGCGAGTGGCGGAGTTCCTCATCGTTGCTTGACTGACATCAGGGGAGGTCGTCCTGTGGGAGAAATCCGCGTCAGTCGATGTGTTGGCAGTGTGAGTTCTGAACTTTTTCTACCACGTTTTCCCTAGCATGATTCATGGAGTAAGTATGACACGGTTTTACACGGTGGGTGCGTTGAGTTTGGCGATGGCCTGCATCCTTGTTGCATCTTCTGCTCAAACAAGCGCAGCAGTGATTGTGTTCACGGATGAGGCTAAGTTTGAGGAAGCAATTGCAGCCTTAGACTTGGAAGTGACAAGGGAAGGATTTGAAGACGATTCGGCTTGGGGCGAGTCACGTGTCACACTGAGTGACCGCGTTGCTGACGTGGATGTTGTCAGCAATGGCTTCACCTACTCATCTCGCGTCTATGGACCGGTTGCAACCGGTGAGGGTCCTGTTCGCTCCGGCTGGTATGGCTTCTTTGCACTACCACATGGATTGTCCTGGTCACCTGAAAACTCGTCAGTCCCTCAGATGGAAGGGTTCATCGTTGACAGTGATCAGACGATGTACGCATTTGGTGGCTGGTTTGAAACCAATGTTTCAGGTTCAAAGATCGCCTTCAGTCAGAATGGAACTGATCTCATCGAATTTGATGGTGAATCAAGACTGGCCTATTACCACAAATTCTATGGCATTATCGACACCGATGGCTTTAACCATATTGAAGTCCATGAACTCGAAGGAATGACTGACGACCGCAAGCATATCTTTGCTGACGACTTTGTGATGGTGACCGGAGATGCACCTCCAGTTGTCGCAGAAGGCACCACGACAACCGACACTCAGACTGTCGTGTCATCTGAGGATGCTCTTTTAGATCTTGCAGTCATCGAATCTGAATTAGAAGCTCACGCTGCACGTATTGGTGATGCACCAGTACTTGATGATGTACTCGATGTACTCAGTTCAATCGACGAAGAGACGGTCGGAGGAACCGGGATGTCATCAGTCAAGGATGGTGTGCAGATTACGATTTCCGGAGTCACCTCCGATGGCAAAGCAATAGAGCTTGTCTACACTGTCTTTGACGCAGAGGAGTTTGG
>DAOUPA010000498.1 GCA_030626405.1 Planctomicrobium sp. | reverse complement strand
ACTCCATCAGCCCGGGCATGATCTCCTCCCGAGTGGGCGTCGGCGCCAAATACACCGGCGCGTACAAGGACAGCAACGGAGACTTCTTGATGGGTAGCCGGACCTATCAGCTCACACTGCCGGCCAATGTGCCCGCGAACCTGTTCTGGTCCATCACTGTCTACGATGCAAAGACGGCGGCGGGGCTGAACAACGGCCAAGACTACCCCTCCATTGGCGACCGCGACAAGCCCGTGCAGAATGCCGATGGATCGACGACTCTCTACTTCAGTCCAAATGCACCCGGGGGCAAAGAGAGGAACTGGATGAAAACAGTGCCCGGAAAGGGCTGGTTCGCGATCATCCGCCTCTACGGTCCGGAGAAGCGTTGGTTCGACCGCACCTGGAAACCGAGTGACTTCGAGAGGATGGAGTAAACAACAATCACGAATTTGCGGAGAACGAAACAATGATTCGAATCCTGACCCTGTCACTATTGTTGGCCGTGTGTCTCGGCCCGGCACCTGCCTTCGCCCAGAATGACATCCCTCGCGAGTCGTTCAATGGTTATCGGGCGTTCCCGAACAATCCAGCTTCAATGCAGGATCGGATCGATGAGCGCGACTTGCACGGCGCGACGCAAGCCTATCTCTGGTCGATGAGCACGGCGACGATGCTCGCCTGGGAGGAAGCCAACCTCATGGTTGCACGATATCACGACCTCGTGACCTTTGTGACCCCCGAAGACAAACGCGACATCATCACTGCGAATGCCACGACTCCTTACGCCGTCGCCTATGCCGACCTGACGAAAACTTACGGCATGGTCGAGATCACTGTACCCGGCGGACCTGTGGGTGGACTCGTCAACGATGGACAGATGCGAAACGTCGTCGATCTCGGTGTTGCGGGCCCCGACAAGGGAAAGGGCGGCAAGTACCTTTTTCTCGCCCCAGGCGTCAAGGAGCCTGCCGACCATAAAGCGGACTATGTGATCCACACGAAGTCAAACCTGCTCTTCACAGGCTTCCGTGTGTTGCAAGGTGATGAGGAACTTCGAAAATCGCTCTTTGCGGCGTACAAGCTGAACGCTTTCGGCAAGCCATCCACGACAAGGATCGTGCCGATCGGAAACGCGAAGTACCGCGGCTGCAACCGACGGGGTATGGCTCACTGGAAGGAACTCCACGCATTCATGCAGCGCGAAGTCTACGGCCCGGAGGATGCAATGGCCTTGTCCTTCCTGAAGCGATTGGGGATCGAGAAGGGAAAGCCGTTTAAGCCCGATGCCCGACAGTCTCGGATCTTGCTGGAAGCCGAGAAAAAGGGCTTCGACATGTCAATCGCTCACTCCGCAGCCAGGGAGATGGACGACATGTTGAAGCACGCTACGTTCTACAAAGGCACAAACTGGACCAATCCACTCACTGTCACCAGTATTTACAGCACTGTAGACAAAAAGGGCGTCATGGAATTGGACGTCCGCAACTCCTGGGCGCACGAAGCGATCAGCATGTCCGAAGGGATGACGGCGAAAGTCCCAGGCGTTGGATCCAAGTATCTTGCCGCTTACCGCGACTCGGATGGCAACTACTTCAACAGCGCTTACAGTTACGAGTTCATCGTTCCAGCCAATCCTCCCATGAAGCAGTTCTGGTCGTTGACTGCCTACAACGCAACGACTCGGGCAATGGTCTACACGGACCGCAAGGACGTTAGTTCACGCCAGAAAATCCACGTGAATAAAGACGGAACGACACCCATCTACATCTCCTCTGACCCCAAGAAAATGCCTTATCCACAGAACTGCATCAACGTGAAGGGTCAGGGAGACTTCTTCTTTTATTTCCGAGTGTACGCGCCGACGCAGGATTATTTCGACAAGAAATGGACGCTGCCTGACATTCGAAGGATTAAGTGACGTATCGCTCTGGAATTCTTCACCACCTTGAATCACTGAACTGAACGACCAGACACGTTAGAATGTATCGGAGATAGCCAGCGTCTCAGATTTGAATCCCGAAAGGTAATTCGATGAAAACTCGGAACCGTTTGTCAATTTTCGGCTGTTTAATGTTGATGCCGGTAATCGCCGCTTTGGTATTCGCTACTCCCGCGACGGTCTTGGCCTGTGGTTTCTGCATGGCGCCGAGTGGAGGTTTGAAATTTGTGCATCCCAAGTCCCTTCAGGTGGCTGTTGCGATCCGTCGAGATCTCGACTCTGGATTGCTGAAAGGAAATGTTGCAACGCCTGGAAACAAGGTGAGCGACCACTTTCGCCAGTTGCAAACGGGGCGAATTCTGGCCGAGCGGTTTTTTCTACTCGATGGGTTTGAGTTGCTGCTGATTGAAGACGGCTCGCACTATCGAATCGAAGGTAATGTGAGTTTGCGACGCGGAAATCGAACAGTGCCACCACCGATTCGCTGGGTCACCGGGCGAGATGTGCTACAGTCGATGCTCAAGAACGATTTGGACTTAGAGACGGCCGTCAAACGGGGACTCGTCGTTGTTGAAAGGACCGCCTCTAGGCGTGACTCAAAGACCTCGCCATAGAGAGTCGGACGATTGTTGTCCTGTTATCGAACATCAATGCGAGTTCCCAATCAGAACACCCGTAAGAACCCATGAGGAGTAAAGACGACCATGAGACTGCAACTTGCCATCTGCGTGAGATCGACACTCTTACTCGCTGCGACTGACGACATCATTGGTCCCAATTCTGTTCTTGCCTAAAGCCCTGACGGAACTTGGCATGGCGAAAGAACCGGCGTGAAGTTTTTCCCATCGGGGGAAAACATCGCCTACGACAAACCGGCTGCGACGGTCCATCCAAAGCTGACGGAGCACTCCCGGAAAATGGTGCCCGGTGTTTACCAGGTCGCTGACAGTGTTTACATGGCCTACGGATACGCGTTAACAAGCCCGGCCATGATCGTCGGAGACGACGGCGTCATCATCATTGATCCCCCGGAAGATGTCGATAAAGGCCGTCGAACGCTGAAAGAATTTCGTAAGTTCTCAGACAAACCGGTCAAGGCGGTCATCTACTCCCATTGGCACATTGACCACTTTGGAGGTGTTGTCGCTTTTGCGTCTCACGAAGATGCTGCTGCTGGCAAAGTCAAGATTATTGCTCACAAGACCTTTCTGGCTAACGTCATCAAGGGTTCAGCCGGTGGATTAGGCCCGATTCTCGGCGCCCGTGTCGATTACTCACTTGGCACACTTTTGGATGTCGGACCCAAAGGTCGAATCAATGGCGGATTGGGCCCCGACTTTGTCATGAAGAACCCGAGTCTTATTCCCCCTAATGTCCTGGTGGATGATGAACTCGAAATTACAATTGCAGGCGTCCATATGAAAATCGTTTGGGCACCGAGCGAGCCCCCTGACGAGATCGTTGTTTGGTTGCCAAAACTGGAGGTTCTTCATTCAGCCGAAGTACTCCAGGGAGAGTCTTTTCCCAATCTACACACGATTCGAGGAACTCGCTACCGGGATCCAGAACGTTGGTTTACAGGAATCGATATCCTGCGGCAATTTCCCGCCAAGTACATGGTTCCCTCTCACGGACGCCCGGTTTCTGGAAAGAAGGCAGTTGCCGAAACACTCACGGCTTACCGCGACGCCATTCAGTATGTCTATGACCAGACCATTCGGAATATGAACAAGGGCATGCTGCCTGATGAGCTTGTCGATATCGTAAAGCTCCCGCCGCATCTTGCGAATCACCCGTGGTTGGGTGATTTCTATGGCGGTGTCCCACACTCTGTGAGACAGATTTATGTCGGAGAACTCGGCTGGTTCAACGGTGACCCAACATTCCTGGCGCCGACCAAGTCGATTGAAGCATCGAGACGCTACGTGAGATTGATGGGTGGCCCGTCCACTGTTTTCAAGGAGGCCAAGAAATCGGCCGACGAGGGCGACCATCAGTGGGCAGCAGAACTGGCGACTCACCTTGTGCGAATCGATCACCGGAACTGGGATGCGCGCAAGCTCAAAGCCGAAGCACTACGGCAGATTGGTTACGGGCATACGAATAACAATTGGCGAAACTGGTATTTGACGTCTGCACAGGAACTGGATGGTTCGATCGACCACAGTAAGGCCATCGAACTCCAGGCACCTGATTTGCTGCGTGCATTTCCAACGGCGGAACTCATCAATGGTCTGCGTTTTCGTCTGGCGGCTGAGAAGACGCTGAATGTTAACATGACGTTTGGAATTCGTTTGCCCGACGTCAAGGAAGAATACGGCCTGGAGATTCGTCGCGGTGTTGTCCAATTCCACGAGACACTTCCCAACAATGTTAATGTCCTGCTTGAGATCAGCCGAACCGCGCTGATAAACATTCTGCTTGGAAAAGTGGAGATCGCAGGAAAGACCGGAGGGCATCCCTACACTCCACAGGCTGGCCTGGAGGCGAAGATCATTTCGGGCGAAGCAAAGATTGTCCGAGGTAAGCCGGCAGACCTCACGAGGTTTTTCAGCTACTTCGATCAGCCTAGCAACGAACCAATCCCGATCACCATTCGATAGAGAATCGGTAAGCTCCTGGTGCATTCCTATTCCGATTGTCTCAGCAACTCGTGCGGCGTGACACACACCAGAAAAGGACCGTTTTGTAATTTGCGCTGAGCAGTGGCTTCGAGCCGTTGTCTCATATCGCCATGCGTTTGATGACGCACCCTGGGCGCGTCAGAAACTCAAGCGTTTTCTCGGAATCCAGCCGTCGCGACGGCTGCGGTTAGAATTGCCTGTCAGCGCGCCCGATCAATCCAAGGTTTTTCTGAACTGTTATACCAAAGCCCAGAGTGCGCGGTGGGAACAAGAAATAATGTCTGTGTCTTCATTTCATTGCTCATTGTTTTTGGCATGTTACCATGCTGATAATTCCATCTCGCCAATGCTCCTCAGGGTGACCAAATGCGT
>DAOUPA010000466.1 GCA_030626405.1 Planctomicrobium sp. | reverse complement strand
CAGCCAACGTACCCATCGGGCAACTCGATGCCAGGGCAGGGGAGGCAGCGTACGATTGGCTCGTTGCGGCAACGATTGCAGCATTGGAAGGCCGAATCGATGCGATTGTCACCGCGCCCCTCAACAAAGCAGCGCTGCATCTGGCTGGTCATCACTACCCTGGACATACTGAAATTCTCGCAGAGCAGTGTGGAGTCGACGACTTCGCGATGATGCTCTATCTCCCAGATGGTGAATGCGTGAAAGGACCATTTGGGCTGGGTGTCGCTCATGTCACTTTGCATACATCGATTGCCAGTGTGCCTGAGTTATTGACGGCTCAAGCGATTGGCGAAAAAATTCACCTCGTCGACAACTTCCTCAAGAAGATCGGTTGCGAAGCTCCTCGTGTTGGCGTGTGTGCCTTAAATCCTCATGCAGGCGAGCAGGGTTTATTTGGAACTGAAGAAAGCGAACTCATCGCTCCGGCTGTCGAACTGGCGAGAACTGATTCAGTGGACGTTTGCGGTCCATTCCCGGCGGACACACTTCTTCAACAAGCCGTCTCTGGTAATTACGATGGCATCGTCGCGATGTATCACGATCAGGGACACATCGCTTTGAAGCTGATCGCCTTTCAACGCGCGGTGAATGTCACACTCGGATTGCCTATCGTTCGTACCAGCCCCAGCCACGGCACCGCGTTCGACATTGCCTGGCAAAACAAAGTAGAAACAGCCGGGATGCACTCCGCAATTCGAGTTGCTGTGCAGCTTGCGGAGAAAAGGTAGAAGAGTTGCCGAAATTCCGCGTCTCATTTGGACCAACTGTAATCAGCCTGCTTTCGAAAGCCGCTGATCTGAATCAATCCCTGATCGGTCACGGACATGACCGAGTAACCATTACTCTCGGCGCCTGACCCTTCGACCATGGCGACCAGTGTGCAGTAATGAATGCCTGCGATGTCTTTGTGATCGTTCTTGTGACTGTGCCCCTGAAAGACTGCGAGGACTTGGTTGGACGCCTCCAGCACTTTGCGAACTTCTTCGCAGTTCCTTACGCCGTGAGAGTTGCTGACATCGAGTCGTTGATGAGCAAAGACAATCGTCTTTTTGTCTGTACTCTTCAGGTCCGCTTGCAGCCACTCCAACTCTTTCGGCGGGACGTTGGCGTCGGTCCATTTGAAGTTCTTTCGCTGATACGGTTTGCCGTCGCTACGGAAGCAGGAATCAAGAACAACAAAATGAAGGCCTCCACGGTCGAAGGAGTAGTACGACTTCTTTTGTCCGACTTCTCCCAGGAATTCCTGCTTCGTAAGAGTATCAACGCAGTGATTTCCCAACACGTAGTGCCGCTCTTTCGAGACCGCAGAGAATTCCCTGTTGATCGTTTTAAGATGCCGCTGCTCAACCGCGACGGAATCTGCTGCGTCAATGAGATCTCCAAGTTCCACAACGAAGTCTGGTTTCTCTTTCTCAAAGTGAAGCGCCGCTTCACTCAGCTTGCCGAGCGTTTCCCGATAATGGCGACTCCCCGCCGGTGCTTTGTCGGCATAATGCAAATCGGTGATCAGCCCGACTTGCAGTGCTGGCGTTTGTTCCGCAGACCAACAGACAGCACTGCCGGTCATCGCGGTTGCCATGATCAGTGTTCCATTCCGAAGAAAAGCTCTTCGCCCAAGTTGAGTGTCGTTTTCGTGGTTTGACATGATTGGTCCTGGCTCGTAGTTATTGTGGGGCAGCCAAGTAGGGTCCGCTGTGCGGACCGTTATTGAACATGCGGTTTCGGTCCGCAGAGCGGAACCTACAACTCAGTGGCCTACGCAATAATTCCCTTCACAATCTTCGCGTCTTCAGGGCCGGTGAGGCGGTGTTTTCGGCCTTCGTGGTAGAAGGTTAACTCCTTGCTTTGCAGGCCGAGGAGATGCAGAATCGTGGCGTGGAGGTCGCGGAAGTGAACTTTTCCTTCGACGGCACGCGCGCCGGTGTCATCTGTTTTTCCGTGGACGTGACCACCTTTGACTCCACCGCCTGCGAGCCAGAACGTGAAGCCTCGGTAGTTGTGACCGGTTTCGTCTTTGCCATCTTCGGGTGTCAGACCTGGGCGACCGAACTCGCCACCCCACACAACGAGTGTTTCGTCGAGTAAGCCTCGCACGTCAAGATCATCGAGCAGAGCGGCAATCGGTGCGTCGGTTGTTTCGCAATTAGCTTTTAAGTCCCGACGGTGATTCTTGTGCTGGTCCCAACTTCCGTGATTGACTTCAATGAATCGAACTCCGGCCTCGGCGAACCGGCGCGCGAGTAAGCACTGCCGACCAAAGTCCGTTGGGCGGCAGGTTCCTTCGGAGATTTTTTTGCCGACGCGGTAGCGTTCTAATGTCGCTTGAGTTTCATTGCTGATGTCCAGGATTTCAGGTGCTTGCGTTTGCATTCGGAATGCGAGTTCCATTGATTCGATCACGCCTTCCAGTTTCTGATCATCAGGACGGTTCGCGAGGTGTTGCCGGTTGAGCGATTGAACGAAATCAAGTTGCTGGCGTTTCGCTGCCAGGGAAAGGTGCTTGCCGGAAATGTTGTTGATCGTGGCAGCAGACATGTTTTCGCCGTTGACGCCAATCGGGGTTCCTTCGAAGACCGGCGGCAGAAAAACGCTCGAATAGACCGACGGCTTCGCGGCATTCAAACTGATGAACCCAGGCAGGTTCTGGTTTTCGGTGCCGAGACCGTAGTTCACCCACGATCCCATGCTGGGGCGTTTACGCAGACGGTCTCCTGTGTGCAATTGCAGGAACGATTGCGCGTGATTGCCTGTGTCGGCGTGCATGCCGTTGATCACACACAGTTTGTCGGCATGGCGAGCGGTTTCTGGAACGAGATCAGAAATCCATAGCCCACTTTCCCCGCGCTGTTTGAAGGGCGTGACGGAACCAGGGTGTTTCTTCTTGCCGGTTTGCGGTTTGTAATCGAAAGTATCCAACTGCGCAGGACCACCGCTCATGCAAAGAAAGATCACTCGCTTCGCGCGCGGAACCAGCGGAGGTGTTTGTGTGTTGAATGTCTTCTGTACTCCAGCATGAGCTTGCTGCGCACATAGGGCGTTCAATGCAAGGTAGCCAAACCCACAGGAAGTGGCCTGCAACATTTGACGGCGTGAATGATTCATAGTCGGTCTCTATCAATAATCAGCAATGTAGGGTCCGCTCTGCGGACCGTTGAATGAACTTTCGGTTTCGGTCCGCAAAGCGGACCCTACAAATTTGTCCAATCAGTCTACATAACGGAACTCATTTGTTGTGAGCAACGCTTGACAAAAAATTGCCCAGGGTTTTTTCTGCTGTGCTTCTTTCATCGACTGGATGTACGTACTCGCTTGCTGTTTTTCATTTTCGTCAGGGTTACGCAGGAGAACTCTTCGGAAGATCTCTTGAATTCGTTGCGAGTCGTCCCAGTTCGGCTTAGCGAGGACGAGCGTTGCCAGGGCGTCTGCCTGCGCAACGACGAAAGGGTTGTTAAGCAGGAACAGTGTTTGCGTGGGTAAAACGGAATCGTTTCGCTGACCGGCAATGCCGATGCCGTCTGGGAGATTAAACGCAGAAAGTTCTGGAGGCGGGGCATGACGCAGCATGCACAGATAGATGCTGCGGTGGTTTGTTTCACGATGCAGGTTCGTCGCTTCGCCGGGGGGCCAGTTAATCAAGGAATCGATCTTCTCGATTGCAGAGCCTTGCTCGGGACCAAGTTCCAGTTGCCCGCTGGCGTGCAACATGCTGTCTCTCAACGATTCCGCATCGAGCCGTCGTCTGCTGTGACGTGCGAAGAATTTATTATCCGGATCGACGTTCGCGAGTTTTTCTTCACAGCGGCTATCGAGTTGGTACGTTCGGCTCAGCACGATTGCGCGAATGAAACGTTTCAATGACCAGCCATCACTGACAAATCGCTCGGCCAGGTGGTCGAGCAAATCCGGATGAGTCGGTCGCGCGCCGTAGACTCCGAAATCGTCTGGAGTCGTGACCAGTCCACGTCCGAACAGGTGCAACCAAACGCGATTGACTGCCACACGCGCGGTTTGTGGGTGATCAGGATCAGTCAACCAAGACGTCAGTTGCAGTCGTCCACTTTGGTTCTCCGGGATTTTCAGTTGAGATAAAAACTGTCGGTCTTCGCCTTCGAAGATGTCGCGATTGTATGCGGTTAAAATACCACGCGGAACACTCGGTCCGAGCTTCGCAGTTTCCCCTTTGGTATGTATCTTGCAGTTCTCAATTTTTGTTTTGTCACGAACTCCCATTGCCAAGCCGAGCGTCTTGGCTGCTTCCGGTTGTCCAGAAGCAGAGTGCAGAGAGAGTGCTTCATCGTCGGTCAGGGCGCGAGAGAAAACTGCTAGCTCGGCCAGGTTTCCAACCAGTGGAGCAAAGTTGTCACTTCGATTTACGAAACAGTAATCAAGAGAATCACCGAACGTGGCGGATATTTCCGTGTCGATTTCTGGTTGATCTGCACCGTTCAGAAAGACTTTGATGTGGTTCTTGTTGCGAACCAAAACAATGTGGTTCCAAGTTCCTTTCGCAATGACAGTTGTGCCTGGAATTGACTCTTTCGCTTCATTTCCATTGAAAATAAACAACTTTCCGGTTCGGGATTTGTCGTGTGTCCCACCGATTCCAAGATGATCCCCTGGCAGTTTTTTGTTGCCAAGTTCGGCTCTGGAAAAGAGATAGGCGGTGATCGGTCGCTTGTTGTTTGGAGTCTCATTCTTAAACCAGAATGAGACCGAGTAAGACTCGCCGAGTGTTTCGAATTGGCTACGAATCGTCGCCGTTTTCACGGTAGCGAAATTCGTCGGAGTGAACTCAACTTCGGAATCGACCGTCAGTCCTTCTGGCTTCGTCTTCAAGGAAGAGTGAACCAGTGGTTGGAGTTTATCGACGACCGCTGCGTACGTCTCCGGGAATTTGAGAACGGCATTTTCCTTCTTCTTCGCCGTATCGTCTGGGTTCCATTTGGATTTCAAGTTGTGCAATTTGGTGGGAGGTGCAGTCAGTTTCTCGTTTGCGGCAGCGCCGTACAGTGTTTCAGAGTTTTTGAAAATTCCAGCCATCGCGTAGTAATCGCGTGTTGGAATCGGGTCGTGTTTGTGATCGTGGCAACGGGCGCAGGCGACGCTTAGTCCCATAATCGCAGTACTCACGGCATTGATCTGATCGTCCACGATGTCCATCGCGAAGTTCTTGTTCATCGCCGCCGCAGGCTTCGCACCGATTGCCAGAAATCCGGTTGCGACCAGTTGCCGGTTCCGTTGTTCTGCCGATGTTGCCGGGAGCAAGTCGCCAGCGATTTGCTCGGTAATGAATCTGTCGTACGGGACGTCTCGATT
>DAOUPA010000262.1 GCA_030626405.1 Planctomicrobium sp. | reverse complement strand
CTATTGTGCTTCGTTGTCGCACTCGCTGAAAATTCAACACTCTGAAAAAACTTGACGCGGACGGAAGGAGTTTGAAGTGAGCGGGAATTTCGAGGAAATCGAAAAAATCGTCAAGATCGCCTCAAGTTCAGAGGGCTCTTTGTCGCGGTTGGCAACGCCACTTCGAACTCTTTTGAAAATACTGAAATGCCATAAACTGTTTTCCAGTTGAGTCTTCTGTTATTTCTCAACACGCCCTGAATCTAATTGTCAGAAATACAATTCCGAAAACAAGCGAAATATTCACTCAAGTTTTCGACGAGGGAACTGCTGGCTCGCTGTTTTTTGTTCACAGAGATTGACGATCACAGGCTGTTGTTTTTTGGCAACAGACCGATGCAACTCTTGTAGTTCACTAGAGAAATCACAGTCCTTGCCTCAATTTGGAAAGGATTCATCGCGCCACAAACGACAGGTGATAGTGTCTAAGAGAAGTATCAAACACCGACAGCAAGACCCTTGAATTGATGGTTGCGAACTACCAGGACGCTTGCCTGGAGTTCGAAACGTGTTCATTTCGGGGGGTGAGCTGTCTCACCGCTCGTCAGGACATTATTGATGAACTGGAAGGTTAAAGCTCACCTTCTTGCACTACTGAGTCGGATTCCAGCCGGACGGCAGGTTTACCATTCACTGCAAAGAATTGCCGGTACCAATCGCTTACAACTCGACCGGGATCTCAATCGTGCTTTCGAATTGATCGATCTTTCTCTGGAGACGGGGCAGTCTTTGGAAGGTACGGAAATTTTAGAAATTGGCACGGGTTGGCGGCCGCTCGTCCCGTATGTTTTTGCCTTGGCTGGTGCAAAGTCTGTCCGCACTCTCGATGTGAACCCCTGGTTGACCAAGTCCTACGCACTCGAAACATGGGCTGCGATTGAAGATCGGCTGGAAGAGATCGCAGCACGCACCAACGTTCCCATATCAGATGTGCGGGATCGGCACCGCTCTGTCGACACTTCAGTCACAACTCTCTCCGAATTTCTAAACCAAATCGGGATCATCTACCACTACCCCGGCGATGCTAGAGAAACAGGGCTCGAAGAAGAATCCATTGACTTGATTATCAGCTCGAATGTTCTCGAACACATCCCACTTGATGTTCAAAATTCAATTCACCTGGAATCAATGAGAATTTTGAAGACCGGCGGAGTCTCAATTCATCGATTTAATCCACAGGACCACAATTCGACTGTTGATGCGTCGATCACTCACTCCAATTTTTTAAAGTTTAGTAACAGAGATTGGACATGGTACGGTGGCAGTGGCTTGGCTTACCACAACCGACTCCGTTCACGTGAATACCGTGAGTTGTTCGAGTCTTGTGGATTCAATCTCACCGTCTGCCGAGAGCGCATCGACCAGCGTTCACTGATTGCCATCGAGTCCGGTGAGTTGATTGTGAATGAACAATTTTCGCAATTTTCTCCAGAAGAACTCGCTGTCGACTACATGTGGGTTGTCGCTGAAAAACCAGCGAGGCCTGCCACTGTCTCTCAAAATCCAGACTCCCGAGGAGTTCACCAAGACGTAGCAGGTCGTTCCATTGAGTCAGGCTCGGAGAAGGTTTGAGTTATGAACACTTTCCTACAATTTATTTTCTGGTTAGCGGTTGGAGGTGTCGCTTACTGCTATGTCGGGTATCCGCTTGTCCTCTGCCTTTTAGCAAAGATCTTCGGACAACATCACCGCTCTGGCCCGGCTTCTGTAGAGGTCGAAAACGGCGAAGATTACCCGTTTGTTTCGATTGTGATCGCCGCTTACAAGGAAGAAAGCGTCATCCTGCAGCGACTTCAGAATGCACTCATCATGGACTATCCAGCGGACCGGTACGAGGTCCTTGTTGGTTGCGATGGAAACGAAGATACGACTGGCGATTTGGTGAAAACATTTCACGATTCGCGGATTCGCCTCTGCCAATACCCTCAACGCCGAGGGAAGCCTTCCGTTCTCAACGATACTGTCCCTCAAGCGCGCGGAGAGATTATCGCCTTCTCTGATGTCAACACTTTCTGGGAACGTGACGCTTTAAAACGATTGGTTTCGCACTTCAAGTCCGAAAGTGTCGGTGGTGTTTGCGGACAACTCAAACTGACCGATCCACACACCGGAGAAAACGTGGATGGAATGTATTGGAAATACGAAAACGTGCTCAAACGCTGGGAGGGACAGTTGGGCGCCTTGCTGGGAGTGAATGGAGCGATCTATGCCATTCGAGCGGAACTTTGGGAGCCGATTCCACCGAATTCCATTGTTGATGACTTTCTCATTGGAATGCGTCTTCACCTAAAGAGGCGCGAGTTGATCTTTGATGAAAACGCAATCGCAAACGAAGAGAGTGCTCCGACCATGAACGCGGAGTTTCATCGTCGCGCAAGAATCGGAGCAGGCGGCTTTCAAAGCTTGTGCTGGTTAACTCCGTTACTGAATCCAAAATACGGGAGCATTGCATTCTCATTCTGGTCACACAAAGTATTGCGGTGGCACTGCCCGATCTTTATGGCAACGGCATTTCTGGTGAATCTGGGACTGTTAACATCTCCAATCTATCGGGTGACGATGATCCTTCAGTGCGTCTTCTATGGGATCTCAATCATCGGTCGGCACATCCCTGGCTCTGGAAGAGCATCGCGGTTAACGAGATTGTTGACCATGTTCACAGAGATGAATCTGGCACTCTCAGTCGGTTTCTGGAGATGGATGAGTCACCAGCAATCTGGAGCCTGGAAACGAACGGCTCGCTCAAATGAATTGGTTGCAACAGAAAAAAATAAGGAAACTCCTGAACGAGAATTGGCGAAGAGTCCCTGAGTTCCATAATAGATGAAGCATCTTTCATGAAATGTCAAATTTTCGGGAACGACAACAACATGCTATCTATGTAGATTGTCGGAACAAGTCACATTGTTTCGTGGGCAGGTCTGAACGGTATGAGTGTCTCGAAAAGTCCCTTTCAAAGAATCCTCCTCGCGGGGACCGGACTTCTGTTCCCTTCTTCATGCCACTTATGTGGGCTGCAATTGTCTGTTGAGAGTCGCATTTCGCTTTGCTTGGAATGTCAACGATCACTCGCGCAGTCGACAGCCAACCGTTGTGAGCTCTGCTCAGCAGTTGTGGGGCCAAACCTGGAAACATCTAACGGTTGCGTTCATTGCCGAAAAGATGCGTTCTCATTCCAAAGCGTGACGAGCCTGGGAATTTATGATGGTTTGTTAAAATCTGCCGTTCTTCAGGGGAAGTATGGTGTGAACCCAGCACTCATAACGAGCCTCACTGATCTACTTCACGCCTCTTGGCGCGAACGTTTGTCAAACATATCAACAAATTTAATTGTGCCGATTCCTCATCATTGGACAGATCGGCTACTGAAGGTGAGCCAAGCCTCAACGAACATTGCAAATCGACTCAGTCGCTTATTGAAGGTCCCGATTGACAGGCATATACTACGAAAGCGAGTGAGAACGAAAAAACAGCACGCGCTGACTCCGGCTGCTCGAAGGAAGAACTTGAAGTCGGCATTTCGCATTCCAGACGGAGTTAACCTCATGGGGACGAAAATCCTGCTTGTTGACGATGTTTTAACCACCGGAACAACTTGTCAGCGGGCAACACGACTTTTGTTGCAGTCAGGAGCGGATGAAGTCAGAGTCGCCGTGTTGGCTCGTGGGATTGGCGCCTGATGATGTTCTTTCGCCACTTGAAAAAAGTCAGGTACTTTTCTGATTCAGTGATCAAACTCTCACTTTTCATCTATGAGCCAAACTCCCTGCGATCATATATTCCGAATGAACAACAGACGGTCGAACCAACAACATCGACCGTAGAATTTAATCTGGAAGTGTGACTTGGGTCACCATTAAATATTTATGGCTGAAGATGCCAACCAGTACAGCACCGACCAGAAAGAGAAAGGTGAGCCTCTGCCTTCAAAACGCGAGCTCACACCGGCGCGGGTTTTTCTTCGTGGAGTGGCGGTGAGTCTTCCCACGATTCTTACAGTTGTGGTTCTCATTTGGGTTTTGAACTTCGTCGCCAAGTACATCATCACTCCTGCGACCTGGACTGTGAAATACACAATGTCGCAATTTGTTGACGAATCCGTTGACAGCGACACGTTAACTCGGCTCAATCCACCACCTTCTCTGGACTACTGTCAGAGCGGCTATCTAGTCACCGAGGAGTTGAGTGGGAGTTATCACAAATTTGTTTCTGATCAGAAAAACTGGATCGGCAAACAGAATGCAGAATCGGCAAGCAGCACTTTGGCCGATGTCTTTTCGAGGCGGGAGCAAAGGAAGATTGATTGGCTGCAAATAGAAGCAGAGAAGATCTCGTCGGGCGTGTATGTTCAGCTGGGATCAAGCGCGGTGCCCTACCTCGTATACGCGGAAGTGGCTCAAAACCTTCCTCCGGGACAAATTCCGGGCTCATCTCGCGCAGTCTACATGGAGTATGTCGCCCACAAGTATTTTCGAAGCTTATTTCACCTGAGTCTTTTGACCGTCGTTCTGATCATTTTCACTCTCTATTTCACCGGACAATTCGTCTCGGCAAAATTGGGTGGGTTCATCGTGCGCCTGGTCGAAGTCAATGTATTGGGGAGGCTCCCCGTTGTGCGTAACATCTACGGCTCCGTCAAACAGGTCACCGACTTTTTGCTGACAGAGAACCAGCCTGTGGAATACAGACGTGTTGCGGCCGTTCAGTACACCCGCAAGGGTGTTTGGGCAATTGGGTTTGTGACCGGCGAAAGTATGATGCAGATTTCTATTGGAGCGGGCGAACCCTGTGTGTCTGTCTTCGTTCCAACTTCGCCAATGCCAATGACCGGATTCACGATTAATGTTCCGCGTAGTGAAGTCCTTGATTTAGACTTGACTGTGGAACAGGCGATGCAGTTTTGCATTTCATGTGGAGTTCTTTCGCCGACTCATCAAAAGATGACTCCTGAGAAGTTCAAAGAACTTGTCGAGCAAGGACTCATCCGTGCGAACCTCTCGACACCGCAGTATTTACCTGGACAAGCCGCAATGCCTGGTCAGGCGCTCCACTCAGCATCTCAAACTGATGACGACGGAGACGATGATTGATGTCGCATGATCCTCCGCCACGAACAATTCGGATAGCGACTCGTGAAAGCCCGCTCGCGCTCTGGCAGGCCAATTATCTGGCAGACCGTTTAAGAGAAACCACAACACGCTACGAGGTGGTGTTGGTTCCGGTTTCAACAATCGGTGATCGAGACCGAACAGAACCGCTCCGGACAATGGGCGGTCAAGGTGTCTTTACCCGTGAAGTTCAAAGAGTCGTCCTCGAAAACAACGCCGATGTCGCTGTTCATTCTCTCAAAGATTTGCCGAGTGAGACTGTTTCTGGGCTAGTTCTGGCAGGAATCCCCAAGCGGGCACCTCGCTACGATGCAATGATTCTCCCGATTGATTCCGATATCACATCATTCGAATCCTTGCCTGGGAAAGCCAGAATCGGAACAGGTTCTCCGCGCCGACAAGCACAATTGCTCAACGCCTACCCTGACTTACAGATGGCGGAAATCCGAGGCAACGTGGAGACGCGACTCAAGAAACTTGACGTCGGAGAATACGACGCGATTATTCTCGCCGAAGCCGGACTACGTCGGCTGGGATTGGCTGACCGTATCTCGTTTCTACTTGAACCACCTCTCATGCTGCCGGCAGTCGGGCAAGCGGCCCTGGGAATTGAATGTCGCGATGACGATGCCGAAGTGATTGACCTTCTGGAACAAATTTCAGATGCAGAAACAAAAGCAGAAGTCACCGCCGAACGCGCTTGCATGGCGAAGCTAAAAGCAGGCTGCCATGCTCCAGTCGGAGTTCTTTGTTCGATGAGCGAGAAAACATTGAGCTTTGAAGGAGTCGTCCTCAGCCCCGATGGTCGGCAGCGCTTTCAAGTTTCCCTCTCTGGTGACAGCGACGCGCCTGCGGAACTCGGCCAACGTGCAGCTGAACTCCTCATCGAACAAGGCGCTGCAGCGGTTCTTTGAGTTGATTGGTCAACTGCCCAAGTTCAAACGAAAAAAGCCCGACGTGATGAAACGCCGGGCTTTCTTTTTCTATTTCAACAAACTGAAAAAACCTTGCCACTTTAACCGAAGTCGTCAAACGCGATGTTGCCGGATTCGACGCCGAGGTTGTCGAGCATGTTGAGGACTGCCGACAGCATCATTGGCGGTCCGCAGATGTAGTATTCGATGTCTTCCGGTGCGGGATGATCTTTCAGGTACTCATCGAGAAGAACCTGATGGATAAAACCGGTGTAGCCGGTCCAGTTGTCTTCTGGAAGTGGATCGGAGAGGGCAATGTTGAACTTAAAATTCGGGAACTTTTCTTCGAGATCACGGAACTCGTCAACGTAAAACAACTCGCGATCAGAACGTCCACCGTACCAGTAAGAGATCTTTCGGTCGCTGACGCGTTCCTTGAGGAGTTCGAACGTATGTGACCGCAGCGGTGCCATGCCTGCTCCGCCGCCGATGTAGACCATTTCATTCTTAGTCTCTTTGATGAAGAACTCACCATATGGACCAGAGATTGTGACTTTGTCGCCGGGCTTCAAGTTGAAAATGTAACTGGAAACAATTCCCGGTGGAACGTCTGGCTGCCGTGGCGGAGGAGATGCGATCCGGACATTGAGCATGATAATGCCCTTCTCGCCAGGATAGTTCGCCATGGAGTAAGCACGAATCGCAGGGTCTGTGATCGTCGACTTGTATCTCCAGACGTCAAACTTATCCCAATCTTCACGGTATTCTTCTTCGATGTCGAAGTTCTTGTAATCGACAGTGTGAGGTGGGACTTCAATCTGGATGAATCCACCCGGTTTGAAATTCACTTCTTCCCCGGTCGGGAGTTCAAGCACAAGTTCCTTGATGAAAGTCGCAACGTTGTGGTTAGAGCGAACGGTGCATTCCCACTTCTTCGTCTCGAAGACTTCGTCAGGAACTTCAATTCGCATGTCCTGTTTGACTGCGACCTGACAGGAAAGACGCTCGCCCGCTTTCGCTTCTTTTTTGTTGATGTGACCTTCTTCAGTGGGGAGAAGATCACCGCCACCTTCCAGAACTTTGACCTTGCACTGTGCGCACGGTCCTCCACCACCACAGGCGGAGGAAACAAATATTTTGTTCTCAGCCAACGCTCCCAGCAGCTTTCCACCGGCTGGAACACTGATCGTTTTCTGGTCGTTGACAACAATTGTCACATCCCCGGACGCGACGAGAAGCTTCTTTGCTCCCTGAATACAGAGAACAAGAACCACCACGATCCCGGTGAAAAAGACGACACCGTAAATAATTTCCATAATGAACGCCGCTTGTCGTTCGAGTGTTAAAGTTGTGAAGTGTTAGGGGCAGCGCTGAGAAGCAAATGCATTTTCACTCTCAAACAGTTCAGCCACTCGTTAAAGGTCGATCCCCTGAAAAGCCATGAATGCCATCGCCATCAAGCCGACCGTAATAAACGTAATTCCCAGACCTCTGAGTCCCTCTGGGACATCGCTGTAGCGAAGTTTTTCTCGAATTCCGGCCAGGCAGCAAATTGCGACCGCCCAGCCAAGTCCACCTGAAATGCCATAGTGAATGCTTTGCACTAACGTGTAGTCGCGTTGCTCCATGAACAGAGATCCACCAAGAATCGCACAATTTACCGTGATGAGGGGAAGGAAAATCCCCAACGTGTTGTAAAGTTTTGGGACGTAGCGGTCGAGAAACAATTCGAGAATTTGAACCATCGCCGCGATCGTTCCGATGTAGCTAATCAGTGCGAGGAAACTGAGATCCGTATTCATCAGCCAACTTTGACCGGTCCATTCAAGAGCACCTTCTTGCAAGAAGTTGCGGTAGATAATGTTGTTAATCGGAACCGTGACAGTCTGAACAACAATCACTGCCCCGCCCAGCATGAACGCATTCTTCACGGACTTCGAGATCGCCAGAAACGTACACATTCCCAGAAAGAATGCGAGCGCCAGGTTCTCGGAGAACACCGACTTGAAATACATGCTGCCGACTTCTTCGTAAGTCATCTTTCGGCCTTAGGTACAATTTGCATTTGTAAAGGAAGTTGATTCAGGAGGACGCTCAAAGCGTTGGGTCATGCGCGGCTTGGTCGGTCCGGAATGTCCGCACGAGCCAGATGAATAAACCAATCAGGAAAAATGCACTGGGAGGTGTGAGCATCAAGCCATTTCGGACATAGAAGCCACCATCAGAAGTCAGTGGCAATACAGTGAATCCGAATAACTGCCCCGAACCAAGCAGTTCACGGAAAAATCCGACGACCATCAAAATCAATGAGTAGCCAAGACCGTTTCCAATCCCATCAGCAAAACTTTTGATGACACCATTTTTCGAAGCAAACGCTTCGGCTCGTCCCATGACGATACAGTTCGTGATGATGAGTCCAACAAACACTGAAAGCTGATCAGCAGCTCCAGGGACGAATGCTTTCAGAATCTGGTCGACCAATATCACGAGTGATGAAATCACTGTCATCATCACAATGATTCTGATGGATGTTGGAATAAAATTTCGAATGAGAGAAATTGCAGCATTCGAGCAGGCAACGACGACAGTCACCGCAACTGACATCACCAGTGCGGTTTCAAGCTTTGTTGTGACCGCGAGTGCCGAGCAAATCCCCAACACCTGAAGGGCGATGGGGTTACTCTTGAGCACAGGGTCAAACAGCACATCTGTTGTTTTAGTCGTCATCTTTTATCCAGTCGAAGATTCATCTTCAGCCAGTTTTACTTGAACTGTGGTCGTCTTTTATTCGCCTGAAGCGACTTCGCCCGGCGTCACTTCGTCTGTGTGATACTGTTCGAGAAACGGTCCGAAGGCATCACTACCTAACCAGTAACGAATTGTTTTTTCAACACCATTCGATGTAATTGTTGCTCCGGAAAGCCCATCAACTTGATAGTCCTCACTCGCGAGTCCAGGTTTGGTGACCTCAATAATAGGAGTCCCTGATTCGTCGACAACAATCTTTCCACTCCATTGTGCTTTCCACTTGGCGTTCTCGACTTCGCCACCCAACCCAGGTGTCTCGGCATGTTCGTAAAAAGTGATTCCCTTTACCGTGCGGGCATCCGCTTCAAGGGCGAGATACCCGTAGAGTGTTGACCACAAGCCTTTGCCGTAAACAGGGAGGACAATGGATTGGAGTTCTCCGGAATCGTCTTTCACGAGATAAACGAGAGAGACTTTTTCGCGGCGTCTGATGCCAGCAAGATCTTGCTCTCCAATCAAAATCCCCTCTCCTTCTTTTTTGGGGGCTTTTCGCTGGTTGTATGTCTTAAGATCGACTTTCGTATTCAGCGTGCCAGCTTCAGGGTCTTCATCGGAACGACCAGGAAGATTGACGGCAACAATATCGATAGATTCAAAGTGTCGATCAATATCGACATTTGTGTCTTTTTTTTCGTCCCAAATTCCAGCAGCGATGAGCACGTTTCGCTTCTTCTTGTTCTCCGCATTCTTCTTCTGCATCG
>DAOUPA010000328.1 GCA_030626405.1 Planctomicrobium sp. | reverse complement strand
GGATTGGGATCGCAACATTTGAAGACGACTGGGTTTATGATTCGATTCCACACTTCCCGGTCACAGCCTTCACGAAAATTAACCGTTCGGCTTTTTCAAGTCACCACGAGGGAGGGTGTCAGTTCGCTCTTGCAGATGGGCATGTTCGCTTTTTCAGTGAGAACATGGACGAAACAGTGTACGTAGCGCTCGGAACTTACCAGGGCGGCGAGGTTGTTACTTTCTGAAATGATTCCGAACAACGATTTATTCATTTACGACTAGGCCTATCACGATGTCGACTCACTCTTCTCTACTGATCATGGTTTCAGTATGCACGCTTGTCACTGGTTGTTCGAAACCCAAACTTGACGTGGTCAAATACACTGAAACACGAATTCAGGAAATGATGAAATCCGAAAAGCTTGCTCAAGTTGATGCCATCGAATTTCTGGAAGAAGGTGGTTTTTATGTCGAAACGCGAGGTTTTGATGATCCCCCCTTCGACAAGCCGCATGTCATTCCTCTTTTGAAAACACTTTCCGAGGAATTTGAATTTCAATGGGTTGCCCTGACAGGTAAGGGGGATAAGAGTTACAAGGCGTACGACATCGTCACCGAAATTCCGATTGGAACTTCGAAGAAGAAAGTCCAACTTCGCCTGGAAGAACTTCAAAAAGAATTCCCCGGCGACATCCTACAGTCGTGGGGTGAAAATTGGTTTTCTCTCAGCTTTAACGATGTCGAAACATCGAAACTTCTCGCCGAAGAAGACTGAAGGATTCACTCTCCGCCACTTAAAATTAACCCAACAGGGAGAGACTCGCCGAAGGTAATGTCTCTTTCCCGGCTACCGAGTTGGCCTCCTTTTTCGACGAGCTCGATGAAGTGTGCAGAGGTTTTTTGCTCGTGAAGCCAGGCAACGACTCTGCCGCGTTGTGCATCATCAATGTCGCGGTAACGGTCTCCAGTTTTGCGAGCGAGTTGCACAAGAGCGAACCTGCGTTCAAGTGTTGACTTGCGAACGTCCAGCAATTGGTCGATCCAGCCTGCGGCTTTCTCGGTCGGAACCACACCGTTCAGTGGGCCGTAGAACGGTTGTCGGGAACCAACGCGACCGATGGTCCACAACAGGGCTGGCGCAATCGGTTTACTTTCTGGATTTGCAAGCGTTGCCAGTGCCAGGTCAGCGATTTCGATTTTCATCTTCAGCGGCAATCTCTCGAAAGAACCGAGCATCCGCCATGATTCGGAAAGTTCGTGTGAGTTGTTTCGACCCCGATGCCGGCGGCGGACGTTCTTTCCTTCTCCATCAACTTCAGGGATTTGCAATGATTTTTTGACTTTATCCTTGATGCTTGTGATCAGCGGCAATGCCAGCGCCTGTTGCTGCCCGGTCGGCAATCCCCCAGCGATACGGCGCCACAAAATCCACCATTCTGTGAGTGAGTTCGGCCCGGTGAAATTCAGTTTCCCATGAAGATTCTTCCACGTTTCCGAAACGCGCCAGTCATCCATTGCCACGCCGAAGCCAGGTCGAAGAGCAAACCCCAGCAGATTCAACCAACGCGATTCATGATCGGCACTTAAGTTACGGGATTCTTCACAGTCCAACAGTTCCTGCCACATTCGCCGCAGTAGAGAAGGAGGCCATTCCTCTTTCGACATCTGCAATGTTCGAGCCATCCGTTTAGCGATCCCTGACGGTTTTTCATTTGCCTTCTTCCCGAACGAATTTCTCAATACAACTGCTGCAACTTCGAGAACCTCTTGGTCGAGAATCCCAGCAGCTTCACCTTTCCCCTGATGGCCTGCGACATCGGTCTGTGTCGCAGAACGAACGTCGAACTGTAACTGCCAGGAGCGAGTGCCGTCGGCTTCGCTACACCAAAGTTGCAGCGTCCCGATTTCGTTCAATTTGGCATGCACGATGACTGGGATCGAGACCGCATCTTTCTCTTTACGCGACCGCAAGACGGTTCGAATCGGAGGCAGAGACGTCATCTGCTCTCGTTCGACATCAACTAGCGCACCAGCAGGATCAGTCAAGCGCGTGCTGGAATAGAAGAGAGGAAACTGAACCGGAGTCGCAATTGTTAAGTCAAATTCAAAGTCGTCGAGCGTCGCTTCAAAACCTGGTTCCGCACCCGCTGGCATCAGTGCAAGTGCCTTCAACTTTGACTTCCCTCTTTCTTCGACACCAACTCCGATGTAATACGTTCGAGGGAGACCCGCTGCAATGCGAACGCCTTTTCCACGCCGAACCATACCGTAATACGCCGCTCCGCGCGCGACCGCGAGATCGTGACGTTCATTTTCCAAAACGTGCGGCGACCAATCGTCGTCAGCACTGCGAAACCACGCCTGAATCTGGTTGACGATTCGTTCCTGAATCAACTTTGATAGAAATGCTCCACCGTTAAACAGGACAACGTCGGGTCGAGTCGCTCCTAACGCTTCACTTTCGTTTTCAGTCACATGATCAGAAAGAAACGCCGCCAGATAGCGAGTGATGGCAGCATCGGCGGCATAAGGGAGACCGAATTCCTGAAACCCGGATTGCACTTGCTGCGGGCGCTCGTTGAGATCGACCTTCGGGAAGAATCCGGAAAGGAGAATTTCCTGGGCTTCATCCCTTGTCAATTCTGTCTGCAGACCGCCACTAATCAACTTTGACCCACCGCCGGAAAGTGAAATCGAATATCGCTCTGGCGCGTCTGGTCCAAGGAGAGTTTCTTTTGCGTGTCGGCAGATGCGAACGAGGCTACCCCACTGTCTTGGTGTCAGTGGAGTTTCCTGATTCAGTTTTTTCTCGATGTGTTGAGCCAACGTCAGGTCGAGGTTGTCTCCACCAAGAATTAGATGATCACCGACAGCCACTCGGTGGAACTGAACCTTCCCATCGTCGTCCGATTTGACTCGAATCAATGTAAAGTCAGAAGTCCCTCCACCGATATCACAGACCAAAATTGTCTGACCGGGCGTGACAAGTTCATTCCAGTTATCTTGATGAGAGTTGATCCAGGCATAGAACGCAGCCTGTGGTTCTTCGATCAAGAGCACACGGTTCAGCCCGGCCTGTTTTGCGGCGTCGACCGTCAACTCGCGCGCGACTTCATCAAAAGAAGCTGGCAGCGTGACAACGACATCTTGATCTTCCAACAGAGCATCCGGGTGCTCAGCGTTCCAGGCGTTGCGAATATGAGTGAGATACTTGGCACTGACATCGACCGGCGAGAACATTTCAACTTCCGCTGATCCGTGCCATGGCAGCAACGGAGAAGTTCGGTCAACACCAGAGTGGCACAACCAGGATTTCGCCGATTCAATCACGCGGCCAGGCACAAGCTTCCCTTGCTCGCGCGCGAAGACTCCCACCGCTTCCGATACCTGTTCATTCTCCCAGGGCATCGCAAGTGCCGACTCCGCAAACTCATCTCCCGCCGCCTGATAATGGAACGAAGGAAGTGTCTCGCGCGATTCAAACTGCCCTGGCGCGACAATTTGAGGGATAGAGAACGTTTGTACCTGCCAGTTCTCTGGCTGCGTGTCGACATAGCAGACAGCAGAGTTCGTCGTCCCTAAATCGATGCCGACGACGAATCGGCTAGGTGGAGGAGTATCAACTGGAGAATCAGCACTCATTGTATTTCATTTTCTGTTGAAAACTTGCGAAGCGGAAAAGGATAGCAATTCCGCTTGCAAGTGTTGATTCCCACAACCAAATTGTTTGCAGACAATCACAGATGGGATATTCTTGTCTACAGTTGCTATCTTTTCTTCTCAGATTGAATGCAAATGATCGGCCTAATGAAGGAAACAGAGGTACCCCATGAATTTGGTAAGTAGCTCGATCCAAATTTGGAACTGAACAACGTGTTTGAACGACCAATCAAAAAAATGTCCCGATGGCTCTGTTTTGTGTTCCACGGCTCTGCGAGCCGTGCAAAGCAAGAATCGATGTCACTTCACGAAGAAGGTGAAACATGAAGATTCACGTTCCATCCCGTCACTCACGGCTGACACAGCCGTGGCACACAGTTTTCGACTCACGCCTCAGTTCCATTGGACACATTTGTTAATGAAAATAAAACGAAAATATCGGAACTCCGGTTTCTTCTCAGTTGTGCTATTCAGTGCTGCGTTTGTGGCCTCTTTGGACGCCTTCGATTCACCTCATAATTCCTTTCGGAAACAAACTCTGACGAACCTCTACTATGCCGACGGCATTAACGCTGGTGATCTCAATAACGATGGGCATGTGGACATCGTCTCTGGTCCATTCTGGTACGCAGGTCCGACTTTCAAAAACTCACACGAATTCTACAAAGCAGTGCCACTACCACCGGAGAAGTCTCCTTCGAACAGCATGTTCACTTTTCTACATGACTGGAGTGGTGATGGCTGGTTAGATGTTCTCGTCTTGGGACGTGTCCACATGCACAAAGCTTTCTGGTACGAGAACCCTGCGAAGTCGAGCAATGAGTGGAAGAGACACTACGCGTTCGAACGCGTCAAAGGCGAGTCACCAACACTGGTCGACGTGAACGGAGATGGTCAACCAGAGTTGCTTTCACACTGGGAAGGCGAATGGGGTTTTATCGCCGCGAACAAAGACGCACCTAGAGAGCCGTGGGACTTTCACGGCGTCGGTCACAACAACGACTGGCCGCAGTTCTATCACGGAGAAGGCATCGGAGATATTAACTCCGACGGTCGCGAGGATATTATTCTGACCGATGGTTGGTATGAACAGCCGAAAAACGATCCCCTCTCTTCGTCATGGATGTATCACGAAGGTCGACTGACTGATCAACGCGGCGGTGCCCAAATTTATGTTGATGACATCGACCGCGACGGTGACGCCGACATCGTTTCATCTCTACATGGTCACGAGTGGGGACTCTCGTGGTTTGAACAAATTGAGGAAAAAGAGAACGCCAACGCTTCTCCCACTCGACTCGGCCAAACAATCTTTCGAGAGCACCAACTCATGGGAACACGAGATGAAGAAACCAAGTACGGCGTGGCATTCTCTCAACCGCATGCTCTGGAATTCCAGGACTTAAACGGCGATGGTCGCAAGGATATTATCATTGGAAAACGCGTCTGGGCACACGGACCGAAAGGGGACGTCGAACCGCAGGGGACGCCGGTTGTCTACTGGTTCGAAGCAACCAATGATGAAGCTGGAAACGCCACATTCAAACCGCACCTGATCGACAACCAATCCGGCGTCGGGACTCAAATCACCATTAAAGACGTGAACAACGATGGCAAACCCGATGTCCTCACCGCTTCGAAACTCGGAGCGTTTCTCTTTTTGAATCAGATTGAAACATCAAAACTAAAACCAACACCAAAGAGCCTTAAGCGTTGATACTTGGTTTGAAGAATAATTGAACTCGTGGATTCAACTGAAAGACGGCAATCGATGAATCTGGAATTTTCAAAGTCTGCAGCAATATTCGGTTCGTTGACAGTAACACTGTTTCTGCTCGCCTCCACATCGGTCAATGCAGCTCCTCCGGTCAAAATTATCCTCGATACCGACTTTGGTGATGACGGAGACGACTTGGCTGCGCTCGCGGCACTGCATCATCTGGCGGATATTGGTGAAGTGGAACTGCTGGCTGTTGGTCAGTCGAATTCACGCTGGGATGCTCCCGGAGCGATTGATGTCATCAACACATACTATGGTCGTCCTGATATTCCGATCGGTCAGGTGGGACATAAGACTCATGAGGGAGATCAGTATTCTTCGTTCTTGGTGGAAAATTACAAATACGAGCTGGACTTGCAGAACGTTCCGAGCGCGGTGGATGTTTACCGACGCCTTCTTGTCGATTCTCCAGACAACAGCGTGACGTTCTCTTGTGTCGGTTACAAACAAAATCTTGCTGAGTTGTTACGCTCTCAGCCGGATGAAATCAGTCCTTTGAAGGGCGTTGAACTTGTAAAGAAGAAAGTGAAATTCATGTCGGACATGGGAGGTGGTTATCCCACAGCCATTGACAAGGGCTGCAACTTCAAAAAACACAGCAAACACGCGAAATACTTTGTCGACTATTGGCCGACGCCCATCATCCTTTACTGGCATCCGGTGGGATCTCGAACTCGCTGAAGAGTTGATGAAACGGGACACATCCGTCGGTCGCGGATTGAAAGAGAGGATGCGGCGGAATGAAAAGTATCCGAATTACCCGCGACAGCCGAGTTGGGATGTCATCTCCGCTCTGGTCGCTGCCGAAGGTTGGAAACCGCATTTTAATGTTTCTGAATCCGGCCAGAATGTTCTCGACGAGAAAGGAAACAACTGGTTCGGCTATGAGGAGGACCGTGGTCACCGATTTATCGATTCGGCAAAGATTCCCAAAAACGAACTACGAGATATTCTGGACGATATGTTGCTGGCTCCCGTATCGGCACGATAAGAAATTGGTGCGAGTGAGCGCCTGATTTTCAATGAACTAAGTGCCAGGATTAAATCAACACTTCTCGATATTTACGAGAGTCTTACTTCAGTACCGCTATCGAGTTGCAGCAGCTTCACTCATCGGTTAAACGAAGTATATTACTCGCGAAACCGACGAAACTAACACGTTGAGAAGCCGATGAAGATTCATCAATTTCTGGATCATTATGGGGTCACCGAAAATCCTTACGCGCAGGAAGATGCGTCGGCAGATCACATTTTCATGCAGCATTGCCTGTCGAGCACGTACCACTCGGCGTGGGATAAAATCTACGGCAACCCGCAGGCGCCTGCGACGTCAGTGGTATTCGGGGAGCAGGGAAGTGGGAAAACGGCGCTGCGAATGCAGATCGTTCGAAATCTTCAAGAATACAACAAACAGAACCCGAACGAACGAGCGTTCATCGTTCAGTACGAAGACTTCAATCCATTTCTTGATTGCTTTCGCGAGCGCCTTTCCGGTCGCCGCCGCAAGCCTGAGAAGGCGATGCAAAGCTGGAAGCTATGGGACCATATGGACGCGATCCTCACGCTCGCGACCACTCGCCTGGCAGATATCATCCGCAACGGCGGCAAGGATTCGAAAGACGATTCCCATACAATCGCACCTGCGAAAATCGATGGTCTGAATCGCGTTCAAAAACGAGACCTGATGTTGCTGGCAACATTCTACGATCAGAATCGAGACGAAGCCGCCACGCGACGTTGGACGCGACTCAAACGCAAGCTGAAATTCACGACATTCAAGTCACTCTGGGATAAGGCACTCGGAATTGTCGTCACACTGGCGATTGTTGTTGCGGTCTTCATGATTTCCGAAACGCCATGGTCGAGAATGACATCCCTGTGGATCACCGTCCCGATCATCGCTGGTTGGGTCCCGTTTCTCTGGCGACAGTTGAAGGCGTTCTGGACCGGCTGGCGAGTTGGTAATCAAATTCGCGTTGTTGATCACAATCGCTCAACGCTTCGAAAACTCTTAACTCGTTTCGAACGTGGCGACATCGCCGGGCAACCTGTTCCATCGCGCCCACGTGGTGATGATCGTTACGAACTGATTTCAAAACTTCAGTCAGTTTTGAGTGACCTCGGCTTCACGAGCATCGTAGTTCTTGTCGACCGGGTTGACGAACCGCACTTGATCAACGGTTCCCCCGAGAGAATGCGCGATCTGATTTGGCCGCTGTTCGACAACAAATTCCTCAAGCATCCCGGTATTGCCTTCAAGCTTCTGCTTCCCTCAGCGGTTGCCGGATACTTAAATCGGCAGGAGAAAGAATTCTACGAACGATCACGACTAGATAAACAAAACTTGATCTCGTCACTCAATTGGACAGGTCAGGGGCTGTACGATATTGCAAATGATCGCTTAAAAGCGTGTGCCGAACTCAGCGAAGAGAAGCCCGGCATCCGCGACCTCTTCGC
>DAOUPA010000255.1 GCA_030626405.1 Planctomicrobium sp. | reverse complement strand
AGGATCTCTTTGTACTACAGGAAGAAGACGATGGTTCGATCAAAATTACTTCAAGGCAAAGTTCTCGCACTCGCGAGCGTGATGTGCCTGATGACAGGAATTGTTTCTGCACAGGAACCGGATGAAACCGGAATCGTACACATTACCGACATCGCGAGTGTCGCGGTTCAAAATGGAATCCTACGCACCAATTGCGACAAAGCTGCCGCATGTGGAGTGGGCGGGGTGTGTGAGAATGGTGTCTGCGGTCAAGGAAACTGCCGCAGTTGTCAAAGCTGTCCTGGCGGATATGGTTGTGGCAGATGCAGCTTGTGCCCACTTGGCGGATGCAACAGTGGGTGCAATAGTTGCAACCCTTGCTGTGCCAACCTCAGTATGTCAGTACGTCGCATCATGGCTTGGATTGACCCCTGTAGTGGTGTCTGCATGTACTCGCCAACTCATGGTTTCACACCACCATCAAAGCGACCTTACTTCCGCCAACCTGTTTCTTACAAACACAACTACCCAGCGAACTGGGTTGGTGGTGTTCCGAGCGGTCACAGCGGATACCGTCCTGCTGTCTATACTCCGACCGACACAACTCAACTCGGCTACTACTACCAAAAAGTGCCGACCTGGGTTCCAGTTCCGGGAATGACTCCGCCAGCGCCACATCCAAGTCAACTGCATTACTACGGTCCAACTGCTGCATCGTATGCTGCTTGCCCAACCTCAACTGCTCCAGCGGTTGACCAGGGTGGGGATGACGAAGACTCTGACGTTGCACCGCTTCCTCCGAAACCGGAGCCAGAAAAAGCAGAAGCCGATTTGGAACGGTCTGTCAGCAACCCAAACTTGCTGCCAATCGTTCGCTAAGAGTTCAATCACTTCGCAAGAAGTATTGAGAACGGATTCACCCTCCGTTGTAAGAGGCAGTCAAACTTCGGTTTGGCTGCCTCTTTTTTCGTATGAAAATTTCAGAATTCTGAGACTATTCATGTTGAGAGAGTAGCCGTTTGCGCGTTTTAGGGTTTACCCTGAGGGATTCGCGACTTCAAGGTCGCCGTGTGCCTGAGAGGCTGAAGAGAAATGAAACGCATCGTCATTGCGATAACTGGAGCGAGTGGATCGGTTTATGGCGTTCGGCTGCTGCAAGTTTTGCTTTCGGCTGGCTGTGATTTGCATTTCACGATCAGCGCTGCGGCAATTCAAGTGTTTGAGGCGGAATTGGGGGTCAAGCTCGACATTGATAATTTTGATGACCAATGTTTTTTGAAATCATCCAATACCAATGAATCAGAAGACTGGCGGAAGGGGCAGCTGACGTATCACTCCAACAAAAATTACTCCGCTGGTATTGCCAGTGGATCTTTTCGGACCGATGGAATGGTCATTTGCCCTTGCTCGATGGGAACACTCAGTAGTTTGGCGAACGGAATTTCAACAAATCTGATCCATCGTGCAGCAGATGTCCACTTAAAAGAACGTCGAAAACTGATTGTGGTCCCGAGGGAAACGCCTTTGGGAAGTATCCAGCTAGGAAACATGAAAATGCTATCTGACGCAGGTGCCGTAATTTTGCCAGCAATGCCTGGTTTTTACCATCAACCTCAATCAATTTCGGATCTTGTCGACTTTGTTGTCTGTCGCATTTGCGATCAACTCGGAGTCGAAACTCATCTCATGAACCGATGGGGAGAAACAGAATGAATCTGTGTATGGTTCGACCATTTCATCGAAGATCAAATTGATTGCTGCCTCTGTAAGATGTAAGATAAGCTTGAATTAATATTTGCGTGCGAGTTCGAAAGAACGCTCTTTTGACCATATTTGGAGTTCGTCAATGCGTCGACAAACAATGAAAACTTCTGTAAGCCAAAAACCACGAAGAGGCTTTACGCTGATTGAGCTTCTGGTTGTCATTGCAATTATCGGGCTCTTAGTCTCGATGTTGATGCCCGCGATTCAGCGCGCTCGGGAGGCGGCTCGACGTGCTTCCTGCCTCAACAACATGCGGCAACTGGGAATTGCATCTCACAACTATCTTGGGACTCATCGATCATTCCCGTCAGGTTGGATTGAACTCGACCCGGATCCTAGCAATCCAAACCCGCCAGCTCCTCCATGTGACATTGACATTTCTCAATTCTTCACTCCTCCGCTCGTCATCATTTCCGATAAAACGGCGACACCAATCACGATTAATGACTGGACAATGGGACGTGCCTGGAGCTTGCACGCGATGTTGCTTCCTGAGATGGAACAAAGCATCCTGGCGATTAATTTCGCTGGCGACAAGACGGCCAATAACCCTGGCATGCCGATCGATAGTAACTGGGAATACCTCCAGGTTCCGATCTCTTCGTATGTTTGCCCTAGCTCCAGTTACCCTCCCGCCCGTCCCGGAAATTTGGGTTATTCAAGCTACCGCGGCAACATGGGCTTTATCCCGACTCAGATGCAAAACGGGCAACCTCCCCCACAACAAGGAACGCCGGTTCAAAACGGAATCTTCTACAGAAACAGTAGCGTGAGTGACCGAGATATTATCGATGGAATGTCGAACACGCTCCTTTTTGGAGAATCACTCTTTGGTGGTTTCTGGGGAGATAGCTACTCTTGTTGTGCACGTGGTCGAGATGACATTCCAGGTCGCTTTGACACCTATTGGACTGGAACACCCGCGAACTCTCAAAACTGCAATCTTTCTGGGAGTGTTCACTTCTTCGGGTTCGGAAGCTTCCATGGGGAGATCCTCAACATCACTCTCGGCGATGGCTCTTCACGTTCCATAGCGAAGAATATCGATGATTCCATCTTCTTCGCACTCTGCACTCGCAACGGACGCGAACCGATCGGGGAAGAGTTCTAGAGCGAAATTCAATACAAGGCCTGAAGTGCCCCGTCTCAATGATGGTGAATTAAGAAGAAGCCTGCTTTCAGCGGGCTTCTTTTTTGCGCTGCTGCCTAAATTTCATAGAGTTCCTTCATTCTAAAGAACCATCCTGTCCGCCCTCAAGCTACAATCCACTCGACATTTTTTTAGTTCCAACCCAAAAGAAGAATGAAGTACGTACTCATTATCCCCGATGGCTGTGCCGATGAAACTCAGGGTTCATTAGGAGGAAAAACTCCATTACAGGCAGCGAAAACTCCTCACATGGACGCGATTGCTCGCGCTGGAATTGTCGGTCAAACAGATAATGTCCCAGAATCGATGCCTTCGGGAAGCGATGTCGGGACAATGAGCTTGTTTGGTTACGACCCATTGAAATTCCACACCGGTCGTGCTCCACTCGAAGCCGCCGCTCAGGGAATAGAACTCTCTCCTGGCGATTGGGCAATCCGTTGCAACCTTGTGACCGTTGAAGATGGGAAAATGAAAAGCTTCACGGCGGGGCAAATTTCCAACTCCGTTGGCGCCGAACTTGTCGAGTCGATGCAGAGAAGTTGTTGTGGCAGTGAACACTGGAAGTTTTATACAGGCGTGAGTTACCGAAATCTGTTGATTTACCGGGCACATGCTGGAGAGGCTCCGTTTGCGGAAGACACCTATACCATCCCGCCGCACGATATCACCGATCAGGCAATTGACGAAAACTTGCCATTGGGTTCCGGCGCGTGTGACCTGCGGGCTCTCATGGAAAAAAGTGTTGAGCTCTTCGCCAAGTCGGAAGCAAACCAGCAACGAGCAACTGCGGGCGAACTTCCTGCAACACAAGCATGGCTATGGGGACAAGGAAGCCGACCAGATTTTGTTCCATTCGTAGATCGATACGGAGTCCGCAGCGCGGTCATTACTGCTGTAGACTTGTTGCGAGGAATCGGAAAACTGCTTGGCTGGGACATCATTGAAGTCGACGGCGCGACGGGATACCTCGACACAGATTACGCCGCCAAAGGCAGAGCTGCCATTGAGGCATTGAACAGCGATTACGATTTTGTTGTCGTTCATGTAGAAGCAACTGACGAAGCATCACACGAAGGGGATGCACCAGCGAAGGTCAAAGCTTTGGAAGAGATCGATGAGAAAATTGTCGGTCCGGTACATGAACACTTGAAGTCACTTGGTGATTATCGAATTCTCGTTTGTCCAGATCATCCGACATTCCTGAGAACAAAAACGCACAGCCACGGTTACGTTCCATTTGCAATGTGCGGTCTTGGTGTCGAGGCGTCGGAAAGCGAATCATACGACGAATTTGTTGCCGCCGAATCCGGAACCACGATCGATGCCGGACATGAATTAATGGGACGTTTTCTGCAAACTTGAAATCGTGTTGTCGCTGACCAAGACGGAGGGTTCGATTTGAGTTTGAATTGCGAAAACGCTGCTATTCCAGCGCGCAATGCCAACGGAATCAGTCGTCAGGCATTGCAGTTCTTTGCATTAGCGACCGTTACAATTGGAATTGCTGCGATTCTCTTCTGGTTTCTTTATCGGCTGCTCGGAAAGCCGCATACTGGCGAGCAAGTCTTGTTTCCACCAGCGTTTGCAGTGAGTTCTGCGCTGTTACTGTTGGGAAGTTTCTCACTTCACAGAGCGATTTTTTTTGTCCGAATTGAGAAACAACGCCAGTTCCGCTTCTGGTTGATTGTCAGTCTGGTCTTAGGCTCACTTTTCATGGGCACACAAAGCTACGCTCTCTGGTTGATTTTCCCAAATGAACGCGCGTATGAAACTGCGACGTTAGGTGTGAGCGCATTCGTTCTCTGCCTGACAACATTACACGGCCTGCACTTCGGGGTGGCGGTTCTGTTTGTTGCGTTCACCATTTCACGAGCTTGGGCAGACCGTTATGACCACGAGTATAATTGGGGCGTTCAAGCCTGCGCCTGGTTTTGGCACTTTCTGGTCATTGTCTGGATCGCCATCATGGCGGTCATCGCTATTGCTCTGTAGCGACAGACTCAAACCGACTCATCACCAGGATCGATCAGTCTGTTGAGAGATCGTGCAAGTTGCGGTGGAAGCAATTTCAACCGATGCCATGCACTACGCGGAATATGAACGCTCTCGGATTCGCCCTTGCCAGGATCTTCCATCACTTGATTGAGTGTCGTCAGAACTTCAGTCCGGGCATATTCCAGGAGAGTTGCAACTTCGGCAGCCTGCTTGGGGGTCAACCCTTGAGGAACACCTGGAGGGCCAAATGGAAATGGATCGGCGATCTCTCCGGCATCGTCCCCCATTCCATCGTTCAGGTCTGGGACCTTGATTTCGACTGCTAGCTCCGCAATATCCTCTGGTGAACCAACAACGAGCAGACATCGGCCGAGGGCGATTTGATCACCGATCTGTATCGTTCTCATTCGTGTAAAGTGACCGTTTACTCGCGTGCCATTTGTACTCTGCAAATCAGTCAGAATCAGATGATCGTCATTCGCTTGAATTTTCGCGTGAAATCGACTGATTCGCTCATCATTGAGCTGCACGAGATTTTCTTCTTCGCGACCAATCGTAATTGGCGTGGGCAACTGGCGCAAAATTGCACCAGCTTCAAGACCCTGTAATACTTGAATCGTAACGTCTGCCATGCCTGCCCCGGTCAATGGCGATGACAATCGCCCTGGTTGCTGTTTCCCCTGTTTCGCTCCCGCAAGCAATTCTTTCATTACGCGGGGTGCGGCTCTTAAATCAAATCACGAAGGGTTTCTCGAAATTATAACTTCAGGGCGCGCTGGATGGTATCGATCAAGTGCTGCCTTTGGGGTGGCTTTCGCAAGACGCGGAAAGTTTCGAGGTCGTAGGCTTGCGTCTCAATTTCTTCGGAAACATCAGAAGTCAAAAGGATACACGGCAGATCGACATCATGTTGTTTTAACCAGCGAATGGCATCTAACCCCGACATCACGTGCATGTGCAAATCGAAAATGGCAAGATCCACCTCTGTCGTTTCAACGACTTGAATGGCTTGCTCTCCTGAATCGACTCCGATGGTCTGGAAGTGAGGCTGTAGAATCTCGATAACCGTCTCACGAAACGCGCGATCATCGTCAGCAATAAGCAAGCTCGGATTCTCCAGTGGACCAATCACCAGCACTTCCTTCACTAAAACTAGGTCCGATTCGACTCCCATTTTACATAACCGTTACCATAGAATGGTAACGAGTGTCAATTCTGATTCACAAAGAAGAACCTTTTCAGGCTTTGCTGCTTGGTGATCACAGCCTCGCCGCTTGGTCGGGTTGTGAAATTTGAATCGAATTGACCGTGCATTCGAGACGCTGATTACACACCTATTAGATATCACGCGAAGGCGTTTTACAGATGAACACGACGGATCGAACTTCACCCCCCGTCCAAATTTTGGTCATGCTGTTCCTGCTCACAGGGCAGAGCACGCTTTGCTTCGCGCAATTCAATCCATTGTTTCCGAATGGTTCTCAAAAGGAGCCAGACCCGGTCATCAACCACTTACGACGATTGCCTCACAATCGGTTGGCGTCAACCTTCTCGTTCGAAGGGAAGAAGGCAATTGAAGAGGGCGACATCAGCGATGGATTGCAAGCGCTCCAATCTCTGCTGGATGAATCAAGTGATTTCTTTGAGAAATCCGGTCTGGAAATTACTGGTTCTGCTCGCCAAGCCGCAGAAGAGATCATTGCCGAATATCAAATCGATTACGAACGACTCTACGGAGATGAAGCAACTCAAATCTATGAGAGAGCGTTAGCTTCAAAAGATCTTGACCAGTTGGCGGAAGTCACGCGCCGATTCCGATTAACTCAGGCAGGACAGCGAGCGAGTCAACAACTCTCTCTTCTCAATTTAGATCGAGGCGAAATTGAAACAGCGGCACGATCGCTGATTTCCGATGCCAGATTTGCCTCTTCACTGAATTCGCCCACGGAGAACGTAACGACAAACGTTCAACAAGCGGCAACTCTACTCGCACTCACAGGGAACTCGCTCCTCGCAAAATCTTTGCTGAACGAGTTTCAAGATCAATTGAACACGACCGCAGAAGCTCTCTTGACTGGACTCCCGAAGGAACGGTTTTCGGCTGAGGCGGAAGCAGAGCTATTTGACTGGGTGATTCCACATGGAAGCGTTTCTCACGCGGGCCAATCTTCGTTTGCACCAGCAATGTTCTCTGATGCGTGGAGCCAGCCTCTCATCGACGAGTACGACTTTTTCCTGGGAGATCTTTCCAAAGAAAAAGAGTTACTCAAACTTGCGCAGTCGCTGGCTCGTTCGGTTGAATCAAAAGTTCTTTCCCAGCGAGACCGAATCGCGTTTCCTGCGGGACGTCCACTGATTATCGGTGATCGAGTCATTGTCCCAGGCTACGCGACGACAAAATCTTTCAACCTCAAGACCGGTGAAATTGACGGCGTTGGCGTGAATGTGGATCAGTCTTTTGAATACCTGCAAGAGTTCTCTACGGCGCCATCATTGCAGAATGACACTTTCCTCGAAGATGTCCGGAAGCTGTATTTCTCATTACGAGGCTGGCGAGACCTGTGCTCAACCTCGATGAGCACGGATGGGAAATATGTTTATGCGATTGCAGACAGCCAACTGGTCGGGACTGTTGCCCCGATGTACCTCTCCCGGACCACTCAACGCCACGAACTTCTCCCGCAACCATTTAATCAGTTACGCGCATTTGAATTGGATGCAGGACTCAGAAATCGCTGGTCTGTCGGAACGGTCGTCGAGAATTCGACTCTCCCATTCAACCAAAACGAAGACCTTCGCAGAGAGATCTTTTTCTATGGCGCTCCACTGCCTGTTGCAGACCAACTATTTATCATCGGCGAAGAACGAGGACAAATCCAACTCTACGAACTAGATCGTGAAACAGGCTCCATCATCTGGTCAATCGGTTTACTCAACCCTGACGAACAGGTCACACTCGATGAAGCACGACGCCTTTCCGGAATCATGCCTTCCTATATTGATGGACTTCTCATCTGCCCCACTGGCGAAGGAGTGATCACTGCCATTAATCCGCTGTCGCGAAAGGTCGTCTGGAGCCATCAGTACGAAGAAACTCGTCGAATGGTCATGAACCAGATGATGTTTCGACGAGGCATGAGGAGTCGCGGCCAGACGATTCGTCAGTCGATTCAACGCTTACTCAGCGACGACCGTTGGTTCGATGCCAAAGTTCTTTCAGCCGGAAATTACATTATCCATACTCCCCCAGATTCTAACGAACTGGTCTGTTTGAACATCAGTGATGGAACTCCAGTCTGGGCGGAACCCAAATTTCGCTTGCGGTCATTGCACGTTGCTGGTGTCTTCAATGAAACCCTCATTATTGTGGGCAGCGGAGAAGTTGCAGCAATCAGCTTAAAGGATGCCTCTCGAGTCTGGAGCGTTCCTATCCCACAACCATCTGGGCGTGGAGTGCGTATGAAGGATCATTACCTGCAACCGCTCATGACCGGAGAGATCGCGTTTATCGATTTAAAAACGGGACGACAAATTGCTCGAACGCCTCTCCCCGGTCAACGTGTGATCGGAAATTTAGCCGTCGCTCACGGTCGACTCATTGCACAGTCGGGAACCGAGATTGTCGCTTTCAAGTCATTGACTGAAATCGAAAAAATGATGGCCGAGCTTACGGATGAAAACGAAAGAAGCCTACTACAGGGAGAGCTACTGATTCAACAGGACAATCGCATCGCAGGCATGCAAGCTCTCGAATCCGTTTCTGACACAGCACTTTCCCCGCGTGGCCGAAGAGTTCTTGCATGGGCAAAACTCGATGGTTTGCAAAGAGACTACGATGCTTACCAACCGGAACTCTCCCGAATTGAGAAACTACTGACAACCGACGAGCAGCGATTCATCTTCTTGCAAGCAAAAGCTTCTGGACTCAGAAAATCTGGCGATTTACTGGGAGCATTCCAGAGTTACCTGGAATTATTCGAGACTCGCTCAGGCAAGCACTCGCTCCGAAACATAAATGGTTTACACGAAGTGAGCGATCAAAGATGGGCGTTGGCACAACTCGAAGATATCTACTCTTCTTTAGGATCGAACGAGCAGGGTCAGTTCGACAATGCTGTGAGCAGTTGGCTGAAGACATCAACGAAAGACGAGGCAGTCACAGACTTCCTGAGGGTCTTCCCGATTCGTCATCTCGATATCAACGTCGTATTCGAACGGCTTTTGAAGATCGAGGTCAGTCCCGAAAACGCCAGTTCCATTTCCGCTCTTTATGGAACGCTAGCGAACAACAAAAACCGCGACATTGCCGCGGCGTCATTTCGAGAACTCGCTCGCACATCTCTTCACTTCAAGGATGGAACGAGTGCCGATTCCTACCTCAAATTGCTCTCAGAGTTTGCAGCCATCCCTCAAGGAAACCAATCACAAGCGTCCGAGGTTGCAACGTCTCTCCGTGCCAATGAAGAGTGGTCCGAGCAATTGAATGCGGTTCCAGTTTGGCCGACGAACGTCCAGGAATCTGAGCACCCGGCACAAATGACCAAGTCGTCTCGCCATCAAATCCCGATGATCGGTCCTCCATCAATTCCGTTGCGAGGGTGGACGTTTTTCCTGAATCCGACGGGGTCACATATTGACATTTACGATCAGCACGGACGCCGTCGGTCGCAAGTTTCCACCGGACTTGTTTCTTCTCGTTACTCAATAGGATCAACTCTCGCAAGATATGTCTCCGTGCGGGAACACCTGGCGCTGGTCGTTCTTGCAGACCGTTTTCTGTTGATTGACTTTCAACAGCATCAGGAAAACCCGCACCTT
>DAOUPA010000667.1 GCA_030626405.1 Planctomicrobium sp. | reverse complement strand
GAAATGGCAGAAGTGAAACTTCTCGTCCGAGTTCCGATGGACTGTTGGCGGCAGTGGATTCGGCATCGGACTGCGAATGTCAATGAATACAGTACCAGATATTCGGTTGCGATTGATTCCATGCAGTCCACTTCTGAAGATCGATGGCGACCGCAGGCAACGGTCAATCGCCAGGGAAGCGATGGTTTCTTCGAAACTGAGCAGGGAACCCCCCTCACAGAATCGGAAGCTGAGTTCCACTCGGCGGCACGACAACTTTACCAAGAACGTATCGATTCTGGCGTCGCTCGCGAGCAAGCTCGGAAAGATCTCCCGCTGTGTACTTACACTGAGGCGTATTGGAAAATCGATCTGCACAATTTACTGCATTTCCTTTCCTTGCGAATGGATTCTCACGCGCAGTGGGAAATTCGGCAGTATGCAACGATGATTGGAGAACAGATCGTCAAACCGCTATTCCCAATCGCTTGGGAAGCGTTCCAGGACTATCGGCAAAATGCCATGTTCCTGACACGGCTCGATGTTGAAGTCATTCAGAGAATGCAGGAGTACGCAGGTGAACACCAATTGACTCCTCCGTTCAATGAAGAAACATTTATGGAGTGCCAAGATCCAAGTTGGGTCGAAATTACACGATCACGCGAGCGCGATGAGTGTCGAGGCAAACTGATTCGTATGGGAATCATGGATCAAGGGGTTGAAGGATAATTACGTGAGCAGCCTCTCGTGATCTCGAACCGAGTTTTGTGATGGTCAATCTTTCAAGGATGGTTGAAATTTTGAATGCGGGAAATCTAACGTGGCTACATCATTTGTCGTTGCCTGCTCAAATTGTTCAGCAAAGCTGAAACTCAAAGACAAGTCGATGATTGGGAAAAAAGTTCGCTGCCCCAAGTGCAGCGAGCCTTTTGTCATTAAAGCTTCAGCGAAATCAAAACCGGAATCGGTTGCTCTTGATGACGGCGGATTCTACGACGACCCCGAAGATGAATGGGACGATGAGTTCGGCGGCACGAGTGACGAGTTCGAGGATGAATACGAGTCCGTTCCCAGGAAGAGGAGAACGAGTAAGAAATCCAAAAAAGGGAGCAAGAAGAAAGGGAAGAGGCGAGAAAAAGAAGAGTCTGATATTCCCAAGGGAGTCGTTGCTACTCTGGTCGGCGGTGGGATTATCTTTTTGTTACTCATCGGCACCGGCATCTTTTTTCTTCTCCCGCTTCTGCAGGGGGATGGACCGGTCAATCGCATGCAGTGGCTTCCCAATAATACGCAAACTTATGTTGAAATCCGTGTTGCTGAAGTCTGGAAGTCCGCCGTGCTCCGGCCGATTCGAACGAGCAAAATGGCGCAGGAGATGAAGAAGCAGTTGAAGGAAAAAGGATCTCTGGAAATTGAAGACATCGAGAAAGTCGTTGTCGGGATTCCTGCAAACGGAGGGCAACCGATCATGATCATTTCTTCCAAGGTCACAATTGATCCACAAAAGTTCGATCCAGACATGACAACTTCAACCTATGCTGGACACAAAATTTACGAAGATGCAGACGGACAAAATACCGGGTTCTTGTTGAATAGCAAGACGATTGTCACTGGTTCGAAAGAGATGATTCATTCGGCGATTGATCGAAAAGGGGAGTGTGCAGTGGCGGCGGATTTCGAGTTCCTTCCCACGCGAGGAGGAATCATTTTTGGTTCACTCTCTCCCAGCAATGCTTTACAACAAACTCCGCTCGGAACGTTGGCTCAAGAGACAGTCGATTTGGAGAAGCTCAATGTTGTGACTGGAGTCCTCAAGTTTTCAAACGATCTGGACATTGATCTTAAGATGGGCTTTGCAGATACGACAAGCGCCAAGGAATTATTGACCAAAGCGGAGGAAGGTCTCTCAAAAACGAAAGAGCGATTAGACAAGCAGCAAAAAGAGCTTGAAGGTGGGAACTTCGTGCAGACTCACCAGGAACGCACTGTTGTCATGAAATCACAGAATGTCATCAGTACCGTCAAATTGAGCGGATCGGAAAATGATTTCTCGGTCAAGCTGAGCATCAGCGGTTCAATCTTTGAAGATTTGGTCGAACTGGCAGAAGCGTTGAGCGGCGAGGGAGGTGGTGGTTTCATGCCAGGTATGAGGCGGCTGCCGTTCTGAGGCAGAGCTTGCATTGCTTAGAGTAGCCGTGAAGTAAAGACATTTTCCGTTCATGGTTTGTTGCCACTCTTACATTCACCGGACCAATAATTACTGACTTTTCGAGACCTTTCATGCTCAAACTCAATCTTGCCATCTCTGGATCATCGACCGTGATCTTCGTCTTCGTGTTCGCAACTTTCATTCAAGCTGATGATCGTCCCAATATCATCTTTGCCATGGTCGATGATCTCGGCAAGGAATGGATTGAGGCATACGGCGGGGAAGGCATTTCGACGCCCCACATTAACGAACTCGCCGCGACCGGAATGCGTTTTAATAATGTCTACTCGATGCCTCAGTGTACGCCGACGCGGGCGACACTGCTGACCGGTCAGTACCCGTTTCGGCATGGTTGGGTCAATCACTGGGACGTTCCTCGCTGGGGGCGCGCCCACTTCGATCCCGAACGCAATCCTTCGATTGCCCGCGTGATGAAATCTGCTGGCTACAACACCTGCATCGCTGGCAAATGGCAAATCAACGACTTTCGAATCCAGCCGGATGTCCTGACAAAACTTGGCTTTGATGAGTTCTGTATGTGGACAGGCTTCGAGGCACGCGTTCCCGCAAGCAGCGAACGCTATTGGAATCCGTACATCTTCACGGCATCTGGATCGAAGACCTACACTGGGAAATTTGGTCCTGATATCTGTAATCAATTCATCCTCGATTTCCTCGACAAGCAATCAAGCGAGCATCCCTTCTTCGTTTACTATCCCATGATCCTGACGCACGGACCACTCACCACGACGCCGCACAAACCAAAGTCAGAAGGAAAAGAACGGCACCGGGCGATGGTCGAATACATGGATTTTTTGATCGGGAACCTCATCAAGAAACTCGACCAGAAAGACCTGCGGGAAAATACAATCGTCATCTGGACGACAGACAACGGGACATCCGGAGGAATTTCGAACCATATGAACGGTCGCCTCGTGAAAGGAGCCAAAGGCAAGACGCTAGAGAACGGAACGTGCGAACCGTTCGTAG
>DAOUPA010000529.1 GCA_030626405.1 Planctomicrobium sp. | reverse complement strand
TTACACGAATGCATGGAAGGTCTCGGGGACACTCGCGTTAATGGTGTTCAGCGGAGTCATCACTTATGCGGTATGGGGGTGGATTTTCTTTTCCGTATTGGGAGGCTTTACAGGTGTCCGCAACTGGTATCCAGTGGTGGAGGCGGAAGTTTTCATACTCACACTGATACTCACAGTCGTTGGCTTCGTGGCTCCGGGGATGATTGTTTGGTGCCTGCAGCGTAAGGCAATGACAAGTCGACAATCGCGGTAGGACGTCCCAAATTCGCTGCCAAATGATGTCTGGGACACGCCAAATACCGACCGTTTTTTGATTTGAATCCGAATTTCTCATACGTTTTCTGCTACAGCGAATCTGTCCCAAGTACGCCATACGTTTCTTCGGAATCTGGATTGATTTCGCTCCGATCTTGAGGGGCCTCAAAAAGTGGAAAAACGTACAGGCGTTTTCTCAACGTTTTTCGACACAGTTCAAATTCTGTCACTCCGACTTAAAATTCAAACAGCTAGCCGCATTGATTTGCGGCGAGCTGTTTATCGTTTCTGGGCAGCGTTTTACGCGAACCTTGAAGTCTACTCAGACGGTTCAAACAGTCACCCGAATTCGATCCATCTGGCGAGCCATTAGCTTGAACTCGTTGTCGAGAATCAAGTTACCGAGTTCAAATCCTGTCGCCACTTTTGCGGTCTGCCAAGACCATTCGAACCCATGAGGAGCTCGTGTTGATTCGTCCGCACAGAACCGTTCGCTACGGCAAAATGCAGAAGAGTTTCGTTTGAGGTTGATACGGTCATGTGACACCATCTTAATTTGCGTCGTCTTGTATTCTGTCTGAGTTCACTTCAGTACGGGGCTGGGTTCCTGCTTGCCGTTTGTCGTCAGCACCTGGATTTCGTGGGCTCGGTGTTTTCCGGAGTATTGCCAGACGATCTGCTTTTCCGGAGTGACTTCAAGAATCTTGATGCCGTTCTGAGCACCGTAGCTGGCGATGACGGTGTTTCCATTTTGCAGCCGTTGAATTCCACATGGGTCGACCAAAGGCGAACCGGGCAAGTCATCGTTCGAGACCTGCCAGACAATTTTCCCACCCGAACTGAATTCGACACACTTGTTTCCGTGGGTCAGGCTGATCAACAGATTGCTGTTTTTGAGAAGGATCGCGGTGAACGGCCAGTTCTCGGCAGCTCGCCCCCCCAAATCAGACAGGTCCGTTTTGATTTCGCGTACGATGGCGCCGTTCGGCTCGTACTCATTGACCTTGAAAGCCAGCAAATGAGGCACAAGGTAGTTTCCATTCGGCAGCTTGCGGGCCATGCGAGTCTGCATGTGCGCATTGTTTGTTTCCGGTTGAAGCGGACACTCGACGACGATGGAACCGTGATCGGCAACCTCAAGTAGTCTCGGTTTCTTGCCGAGTTCCGTGACGAGCGTGTTCCCGTTTTCCAAACGCTGTGCTGTGCCGATTTCGGCGTTTTCGGTGGATAGGCGGTAGTGAAAGACAATGTCCAACTCGCGCGTCAATTCTTTGACTTCATCACTCCATGCGATCAGAACGTTTCCGTTGGGAAGGACGAATCCATCGCGAGCCCCCGGACGACCGGCATTCCAGACCTCCCGGCCATCTTCATCCAGTATGCCTGTGAAATCAGGGCCTGCGATGAACACGGAATGCCGCTCGGTGTTCCTGATCGATGAGGTCGCGTTATCTACGGGCGTGCCTTTCTGTGTCAGAGAATGCAAATGGGTGAACAGGTTGCTGACGTCCTGCGGCGCCATGGTGTCCAGAAGGCCGTTCGGCATGACGGATTGCGAAGTGAAACCCGCGCGTTCTATTTCCGACTTTTCGATGCGTCTGTCCGCTGTGTCCGGCATTCTCAATACCACGGTTTCGGCATCCTGTGACACAAGCAGTCCCTGGACGATGCGTCCGCTTTTAGTCAGCACGCGGAAACTGCGATATCCGCCTTCCATCGCGATACTTGGAGTGAGGATGTTTCGCAACAGAGCTTCGGTGCCGGTCAGGCCGACGCCATCCAGCGGTGGGCCGATTTTCCCACCTGTGCCGCCATGTTGATGGCAGACCAGACATGTCTTCGTAAACAGAGCGTTACCGGCTGCTGCGTCGCCTGGTTGCTTGGCAAGTTGTCTGTATTTGGCGAAGAGTTCTCGCTGCCGCGTTGCTTGTTCTGTGCTGAGAAGTTTCGGTGTTTCCAATGTCGGGATTATGTGAGCATTGCCGTTCAACTTGCCCCAATCCGAACCGTCGAAATACTGAATGAGCCCGCCCGGCAGTTCTTCACCGCTGAAACTGCGGTCGAAGTTGTCACGAATTTGATTCGGAGTGCGTACGACATTCCAAACACGATATTCTGCCATTGAACCATCGGTTCCGACAGCCGGGGGAATTGTTCGCCCGATATTCAGTCCGGAAAAGTCTTCTTTGTTTTTCTTTGTGCCTTCGGCGGAAAGTTCGCCGTTCAGATAGATGCGAAACTGTCCTTCCTCATCGCGAGTGACAGCGCAGTGCGTCCAGGTGTCCGGTAGCACTTTTCTTTTTGCAACGACAACGTCACCCTGCGATGCCACCCACACTCGGAAGGTTGAGTCGTAGAAGTTCATGTCAAGTACACCTGCCCGACCAAGAATTCCGTCCGCGTTGCTGATACCCGGACTGAGCCGGATCCATGTTTCGACAGTGAACGGACCGGAAAGATTAATCGGTCGCTGAACATAATCGGCCGCATTGCCATGAAATCGCACAATTCGACGTACCGTTCCGGCGACGTCGTTCCAGAGTTCCTCCAGCGCCTCATTGTCCGGAAGGAGTTCTCGCATTGATTCCAATACCGCTGGTGGCAGGCTGTCCGGTTCAATATCTCCATCGTCAACGGCCGCCAGCAATGCTAACGCTCCGTTGCGACTTGTCACCATGCGGTCGATGACGGGCCGTCGGTCTTCGTAATTCAGGTCGATCAAGAGTTCTGCCATGGCGAGCGAGGCTTCTTTCGCTGGTGATTCCGCGAGTGCAGCCAGAGCAGCCGACCGAACCACAGCAGATGCACTTGGCGCGACAGCGATTTGTGACAGCACTTTGAATTCGGACGAACCGAGTTCCCGCAGTGATCTCAAAGCGACAAGTTTCATTTGTTCAGTGGTTTCAGTATCGGCCGCATATTCAGCGATTTTCCGGTCCAGTGATTGAAGCCGGAATGCGCCAGCGATCTGCAATGCCAGCTGCCGGTCCGCGTCGGACGTTGCCTGGCTCCATTGCGTCTGAGTTGCCTCGTCGATTGACGGTTGCAGTTGTTGAGTGTCGAGATCGGTTCGCAACTGCAATAGCGTCTTCAACGTCGATTCGCGTGATACTGGAGTTTTAAGCAATCGTGACATCGTCGCAGCCACTTCAGGTTCGTTGAAATTTGCCGCCAGTGTTCGAGTTTCTTCAGCGGTCAGGGGGCGAGCCAACTTTGGAACAAGTCGAGCCAATCCGACAGCCGCATTTGCATCTGGCAGGGAGAGTGTCGCCAGCACGCGATTTTCCAAGGGGATGGATGATCCGGCGGGTGAGTTCAGCAACTGCTGTACGGCGACGACATTTCGTTCCATTGCCCAACGAGCCAAGTAGCGCTCGAATTCACGATCATAAGTTTTCCATCCCTGTCCGGGCAGTGGAGCTTTTCCTAGTCGCAACATGAGGTCGATGACCTTCGCATCGGGGGCAGACAGTCGTCGCAGCCCATCTCCCAACGCGGCGCGAACGCGGGGTGACGGATCATCAACCAACGGTTTAGCCACAGCCAGGAAGTCATTGCTCGAACGCGGCTGAGCCGCAGCGATTCGCGCTGCTTCATGTCGAATGTTTGCGTTCGTGTCGTTCGCCAATGGAACCAACGTTGCCGTCGCGATGATGGATAGTCCTTCCAGCGACCATAACGCTCCAAGGCGTTTGCCAGCTGTCAGTGATTTGTCAGCAACAAGTTCTTTCAGCTGCGGAATCAGATCTGTCGCTTTGCGATCCACGATTTGCTGCCAGGCATGGCTGGCTGTGCAGGCATTCGGTGATCCCAAGTGAACAGGCAATTCGGAATTCGGAAGTTTGCTCAGGTTCGGCGGCGCGATACGTGGCTGACTGCTGTGACGAATTCGCCAGATGCGACCACGAACCTTGTCTCGCTCCGGGTGGTTTCGAGGCACTTCGTTGTGCGAGATAATTTTGTTGTACCAGTCGGTCACATAAAGGCAGCCATCCGGGCCGAACTGGATTGAAACAGGTCGAAACTTCGGGTCTCGCGAGATCAGGAAGTCCGGTAGCTTTTCGTAGCGATATCGCTGGCCGTCGACTGTGGCTCGAATCATCTGGATGCGACTCGTAATCGGATTGGCAACGTAAAAATACCGTGGCGAATCGGTTTTCGCATTCATCAACCCCCAGGGAGCGGGCCATCCGTTCCGGTCGTCTGCAAGTGCGAGGCCACTGAGCCCCGTGCCACCCATCTGCGGAGGGGAAAGTGTCGGTGGCATCAGTGGCTGATAGGCGCGAAGTCGATCTTGTGATCCGGTCGGAT
>DAOUPA010000025.1 GCA_030626405.1 Planctomicrobium sp. | reverse complement strand
GGTTACTGCGGCTTTACTTTCGAGTTCCGAAAGGAACTTTTGAAGAGGCCGACTTGCAGGCAAGGATTCGGTTGAAATCGGTGAATGAACTCGACGAAATTCAGGTTTACAACCGCAGCGACCGCGTTCGCATCAACAACAAGAAAGGACCATTTCAAGAGGTGGTCTTTGACATTCACTGGCTGAAAGAAATCGACACACCGGAGTTTCATCAATTTCTGGATGAGGCCGCGAACGCATATCTCAAGCAAGTCGAAACCGTACAGAAGCTCGACCCCGCCAACTTGCTCCCGTGGAAAATCCTCGGCAAAAAGTGGCATCTCACCCGCAAAGGGTTTCCTTCCAACAAGCGAGTTGCCTGGAAATTGGAGACGCTGGAAAAGCTGTTTGATGTTCTCGATAAAGAATTCGAAAGCCTCACGGTCGACTGGTCAACCAAAACTTGCGCTCAATATCGTCACCCGAAATCGAATGAAGTCGTTGCGAAACTGCAAACCAAACGCCGAGACGGAATCTATTTAAGTCTGTATTGCGAGTCAGGCACGTTCGCTCTGGGACAGGTTTCTTCCCTGGGGAAAGATCGCAAAATCACCGCATCACGCGGCAATACAGAAGCCATCCAAATTCAATTGACCGCTCTGACGCATGCCAAGTCGACAGGACTCAAGAAGTTCCTGCGAGAATTCGTGGAGACAGTTTCTGCAAACGTTTGAGGTTCGTGATTGATTACGGCGACACGGAGGCACAGAGAAGAGTTTTTTGTACAAAAACACGTGAATGTGAAATCGTCGTACATCTTGGTAGTCAAAAAATAGAGGAAGCGTTGCAACACCTTGAAAAGGTTGTCTCAATTTTTTCTCCGAGTCTCCGTGGTGATTTTCTCTCACAAATGATCCGGACCTGGGATTCATTCCGTTGGCTGCTTGGATGTTGTTCGCTTCTCGAAATACGCAACGGCGGCGATTCCAATCCACAGGACAAGAACGCAGATTCCAGTGAACAGGGCGACGCGGTTGATGTTGTCGGTTGCGGCGTTAATGATCCTTCCACCGAAGCGAAGCAGTCGGTCGGAGACTCGGTCGGGGCGCCGCATGATCAGCGAAACAATGAAAATTACCGGGAGACTGCCTGCGATGTATAACGACCGTTTCAAATAGCGGAGTCGCTTCTCTGTCATAGGATCACCTTCGGAGTGACTAAACTTATTCGTAGGGGGGGGAGTCTGATGAAAGGTGGGTTACGTACGCGAACTAAATTGTAATCCAACTTGCAAGATGATTTTATCTTGACCAGCGAAACCCACCAACTTTAGGACACGCGTACTTCACCCACCCTACTTGAACTACCTTCGGAGTGATTGAACTTATTCAATTCCCAGCAGTGAATTCAACTGCATGGAGCCACGACCGAAGCTGCCGAATTTGGGTTCGAGTGAAATGGCAACGCCGACGTTGTCGCGGCTACGATCATACCCGAGTCCGAAGTGAAAAAGAAAGTTCTCGCTGATTCGAGTGATGGTGAACGACTGACCTCGGTCGATTCCTTCTTTGATATCGAATGATGCTCCAAAGGTTGCGACGTACAAATCTGGCGTCATGACGTACGAGAGGCTGCTGGTGAGAAGTTGACTCTCGACGGGGCCAGCTTCCAGATTGCGGAAACCGAAGTAAATGCTGCCGCGTTCCGAACGTTGGCTGAGTACGCCGACGTTCCAGACTCGTTGACCCATATCAAAGAAGTCAAAAGCACCGCTGGCGAGAAACGATGTGCGTGGACCAACGTGCCAGGCATAGCGACTCGTTAGCAAGCCGAAGTCTTCATTGAAATTGTCGTCTTCAGCATCAGGGAACCAGGTGATCCCCATGTCGAGTTCCATCCAGTCGACGGTCCGCTCGGCGCCGGGAGGACCAACTTTCGTTTGCCAGCGATGGTGCATTCCGAGCCGGAGTGCGTGTTGATCATCGACAAGCTCATGATACGGAGCAGTCACAGAACGACCGGTTCCCGAACGAACGGCATAAAGGCGTGGATCGTAAATGTCGGGGAGCATGCCGCCAAACTCCAAGACTTGAAATCGCTCACGAAATCGTTCCTGGGCATTTTCATCAAAGGCGTTGTATTGCGGGATGCGGTCGAGATCCTCGGAAGAATCGGCAAAGTAATAATCGAGATCGTAAGTCACTTTATGTGCCAGTCCATTCAGCCCCAAAATTGAGCTGCGGACGTGCGGCATGTATTTTGCGAACTGAATGCTGGCACGCACACCAGCGCTGCCATACCAGCGGGTCAGTTCATTTCCGGTCAGATCTTCTCCCCAATATGCGACTTCCCCCAACGCATACGGCACGACTTTGATTGGTCCTGCATTGAATGGCAGGCTCACCTCGTGACGCGACATCGCGACCAGGCCTTCTGCTTCTGCAAAATAGTCAAGCGGGACAAACGGATCCGCCATTGGGTCAGGAGGCGGTTCCGCCTGTTGCAAGTGTCCGTAACCGATAGATGAATGCATGCTCCAGTTAATGGGAGAGTTGAAAATTGGCTGACCGAGGATCGTCAGATCGGCTCGCGGCAGCCAGTCGGTCTGGTTCGCAAAGTCGTTGGTGCGGACATTTCCCAGCAGGCTGGCGGTGACATTGTCGTGTTGGTGCTCGAGTGAAATTTTATTTTCGAGATCCTTGTCTCGGTCCCATTCATCTTCAAAGTACTGTTCCATGAAGTTGCGGTCATCGTTGAAGATGTGACCAGATTCGGAAAAGAGTGTCGTGAACGGAGAAAGCTCACTTCGATTCCTCCACAACAAACGCCCTCGATTTTGGTTGGGAGGGACAAGGCTCCTGCGCCCCAAACCCAAGTTGTCGGCTCCGTCATCGTGAAGATAGTAGAGGTGACCGAAACCGCTGTGATGCGCTGGTCGACCGAACAGCGGAGCGTATGTGTCGTATTCCGAGAGCAGGCCGATCCCTGGCCCACGCTCTGAATAGTAGTTGAGTTCTAGATCCAAATCGGTCCCTTCTGGAATTTGCACCCCGAATAGACCTTCAAGGTTCCAGGCGGTTTCAATCTCTGCGCCAAACATACCGGAGTACCCGACATTGAATTTACTGACTGGGATTCGTGGATCTTCAGCAGGTCCCGTCAGGTACGGAGTGTTGAACACCGGAACGTCTTCGATAAAGAGTCGATTGTTGTGACTCGTAATCCAGAGTGTGCTCGCGTCGGGAAGTCCAGTCACAGGATCGATGGCATTCGGAAAAATGGAAGGTCGCTCTTCCATGAAAATATCGCTTGATTCAATCCGATACTTCGGCTTCCCAAATTCACTTGTCGTGAAGTAAGCGTTTCGTGCATGGAAACTCGTTGCAGAAAATTGACGGATTTCGGCGGCTCTCAGGTGAATGGCTCCATCATATTCTGGAATCTGCGTACGGATTTCGGCATCGATCAACAAGCCGCGACGTTGACCGATGTCGTAAAAGGCGCGGGAAGCTTTGATTTTATTCGTCCCTTGTCGAACAACGATGTTTCCTTCGAGGTAAACTTCGAACGGCGTTTCGTCATCGATATCAAACCCGCTCAGTTCACCCATTCGGTTTGCATCGGTCCAAACTACTGCGCGGTCGGCACTCAAGTCGATCCGAGTCAGAAACGTTTGGCCATTGAGAGTGAGCGGGACATTATCGACGACGATGTTCACACCCCCGGTGACGTTAATCACGTATTCCGGTTGAATAGAATCTTCGATGAGGTCCGCTTTCGCCTGAATCCTTTCTCCGAGGAATCGGGGACCAATGGTGACTCGACGGCGGTAAGGCGAAAACGGAGCAGGCAGCCCCGGACCTTGAGGGGCTTGCACGAGCACGGAATGTTGAGCCTGCTGAATCAGTCCGGTCGTTCGATTTCGCTCTTCAAGTCCGCGCTTGAAAACAGGATCGTTGCGTGCACCTGGCACGGTCACAGGTTCAGAACCTTGGTAGACAATGCTCGCAGTTGTTTCGAGTTCGATAAGAAAGAACGGTCGAGTCTCGCGATGCCCACGTTCGACCATCATTGGAGATGTTTCCGGAGTATGATCCAGAAAGACAACGATGCGTCCTCCTTTTCCAGATGGATCGGGAATTTCCCATATGACAGCTTGCGGAGCAGTCCAGGTTTTCGCCCCTTTTACAATTCGGCAGGGGCCGCGCAGCAACAGGATTTTTTCAGTTTCATCTGGAATTCGAGATGCCAGCGAAGCTTGAATTTCAATTGGCTCGGAGAGTGGATTGATGGTTCCGAGGGTTTCTACTCGTGAATTAGAGGAGGCTTGAGTTCCAAGATTATGCCCCGAGACACTGACCTGCGCGTACACCGTTCCCTGAGTACTTAGCCAACAGCAAAGCACAGCCATAACGCATCCAAGGGAATGCGGTCGGGTGAGGGACACTCGGAATCCGTTCGCGAGTTAAAGTCAGGTGAGGGGGATGGGAAACGGCAAGTCGCCGCAACTCTTTTTGTAATCAGGAGATACAGGTGGGGAAGGGAAGGGACCACTGATGATCCTGACTGAGGATGATCGGGAGTATATGGCGGGATAGAAAATTGAGTCAATAAGTCTCTTTTTCCGCTCAGCTTTGGTTTGAAAAGTGATCTTGACAGCCCTCTGTAAGGCGAACATCCATCGACATTTTATTACTGGTCTTCGTCCGGGATTTTGTGATTGCATTCTTCCTGTCGGAAAAGAGTTTCTGTCTCATGGGAATCGGTTCTTCTCAGTGAAAACCTTTTTTCTCGTGCGCAAGTAATAAGTGATTTGTTTTCACTGCTGGCATGTCCACTGCAGTTTTCATTGAGAATTATGATGGGACGCCCCCGTTGAGTTCTGAACGCGATTAGATTGACGAGTACGCATTCTCTCCACTCCTCCCAACCTCCGCAGGCTTTTTCGAGATTGACCTATTATTCCAGTGGGCTCAAAAAGCATTTTCATTTTGGGCTCCCTGAACTCGTGAAATTGATTACGATACAAATCTGAAGTTGCAAGTAATAAGAAATTCAATTCGGTGTTTCTGAAGGATGCCGGAGTGATATTAGATTGAGTTATTGGGTAGAGCCTTTTCAATTCTTTCCACCATTTAGAACAGATGAGTGGGGAAGAGCACTGGGAGAATTCAAAATGGATTGTGTCATGTTAACCGTACGGACGAGACGCACCGTTCTGAGATCGTTGATTGCAATGACTGTCGCAACAGGCTTTGCGTTTTCTGCGCAGGGGCAAGAGCAGCCCAAAGAACACCCACTGATTCCCGCCATCAAGATGGCAAAAGAATCAAACGCCGTGCTCGACCGAATTACAGATTATGAATGCCAGTTCACGAGACGCGAGTTTGTAAACAATCGCCTGACGTCACAACGCACTTCTTTGCGGCTTCGGCATCAACCTTTTAGTGTTTACATGAAGTTCATTCAACCAGCACCCGGGCGAGAAGTCCTCTACGTCGCAGGCAGGAATCAAGGGAAACTTCTCGCGCACGAGGCAAGCGGGCTGTCATCGCTAGTCGGTACTATTTCACTTTCAGTGAACAGTCCCAAGGTCATGGCAGAGACTCGACACCCCATTACGCAAGTGGGCATGCAGCGCCTTATTCAACTTGTGATCTTGCAGTGGGAAAGAGAATCCAAGTTTGGCGAGACAGATGTGAAGTTTTACCCCAATGCTAAAATTGGTGGTTCAAACTGTGAAGTGATTGAAGTCTCCCACCCTCGCCCCCGCAAACAGTTTCCGTACCAGTTAACGCGCGTCTTCTTCGATCAGAAAACTCGTCTTCCTGTACGTGTTGAGAACCGCGGGTTTCCGGTGGCTCCAGGTCGACAATCTCCGCTGCTGGAAGAATACACCTACTCGAACATTAAGGTGAACAACGGCTTCAAAGACTCAGACTTCGATCAGAAAAATCCGAAGTATTCATTCTGACCAGACGCGTTTCACTCTGCGGGGCGAAACGCTCAAGCAATGTCGAAAACTGCCATGGAAATGTAAGTTTGCTCGTCGGATTCGACTGAGACTTGTTCCATTAACATTTTCAATGTTTCGTCAAGCTTTGATTCGATCGGTTCGATTTGCTCTGTGATGTTGGAAAACCACCCGGGCGTTTTTTCTGACGATGGTGATTGGTCATCTATCAGAACGACAGTCATGGTATCTGTGAGTTTGTTGGCAGCACCTTGCACCCAACTTCCGTAGGTTTTCCCTAACTCACGCAGTTCTGCTTCCACCACGTGTTCCTCTTCGACGAGAACAAGCTCATGGCCTGCGATAGGAGGGGTCATTGTTCGATCATCTTTTGGAAATGTGTCAACCATCATGATCAGGCAGAGCGAAAGCGACGCGACGACAGCCGCAACTGCGGCGGTAGAGGGTCCGCGAGATGAAGATGGAGACACTGGAACGCTGATCACTTGCGGTGAACTGGTTTTAGAGTGTGGATCCAAATCGCTGACAACCGCAGCAACCAGATCAACACGGGGCAGCGCAGTCTTCCATTGCGAAATCGCCTCGTTGACAAGTTGGTACTCTGCAAAAATTTCCTGGCACTCGACAGACGAGCACGATTGGAAATGTTCTACAGCATCCGAAGGCAGAGCCGTTCGCTCTTCCGTCGATTGTTCGAGAATTGTCTGATAGTCGTCACAAGACATTGCCAACACTCTTCAAATAAGGAGATTCCAAAATCATCAGTCAGAAGTGAATCTAGGTCAAGTCACGTTGACCCTGGCTGAATCCCTCGCAGCATCAGGTGCTGTGCGAGTTGCTTGCGGCTGCGATGCAGCCAAGTTTTGATCGTTCCTTCCGGCACATCCATGACCTGAGAAATTTCGTGAATGCTCAACTCTTGTTGATAGAACATCACGAAGCACTCTCGTTGTCGGTCCTTCAAGAATGTGAGTCCTCGCTCCAGTTCTTCTGCAAGGCCGATTTGCGACGTCGCAGGGGCGACACCTTCATCAGGTAATATCGCAACCGACACAGGTCTCTTCGCCCGTTTCCCGAGTGCCGTTCGGCACCGGTTCGCGGCAATCTTCAAAACCCAAGGACGCAAAGGCTGGGACGAATCCCAACTCTTCAGGTAACGCACCGCCCTCATTAACGATTCCTGGGCCGTATCTTCTGCATCCTGCCGATGGCCCAACATTCGAAAGCAGAGAGCAAATACCTGTTGCTGGAACAGATCAACAAATTCGCGCAGGGCGTTCTGATCCCCGGCAAGACATCGTTGAGCAAGTTCCACAGATTCCTCCGACACAAACGTTCCCTTGTCTAGACTTCTACCTATTCTCTTCGTGTGAAGTTTCAATTTCTTTTGTGAGGCAAGAACTTTTCGGCATCAGGGCCACGCAAAAACTGCTGAATGCAGTATATCGAGGTAGCAACTCGTCGACGCGCAGAGAAGAGAGTTTATGAGAAATCCTGAAAAATTGACTTCGTGAGTGGTTGCTGTTGCGAAACGCAATGAATGGCTCCCAAGCCCCAAACCAGGTCTGTGCAATCGATTCCGATGATTTCACGACCAGGAAACTGCTCTTGCAATATGGCAAGAGCGACCTGATCGCGGTCGCATCTGTAGGTCGGGACAAGCACTTTTGCATTCGTAATCAAAAAGTTTGCATAACTGGCAGGGAGTCGGTTTTTTTCGAAGTGAACGGCCTTCGGCATCGGGAGAGTGACTACTTCGAACGGTCGCTCAGATCGATCCGTCATCGTTTGCAACAGTTTTAGGTTTACCTGCAAGGGCGAATAATTTTCGTCACCGGAGTCTTCTTCCAGCGCAGTGACAATCACATGAGAAGAAACAAATCGTGTGATGTCGTCAATGTGGCCGTCGGTGTCGTCTCCGGCAATCCCTTCGCCCAGCCAGAGGATTTTAGAAACACCAAGAAACGCTCGCAGGCGGTCTTCTATTTCCTCTTTTGAAAGATGCGAATTGCGGTTTTTGTTAAGCAGGCAAGAGGTTGTGGTGAGCAGCGTTCCAGCACCGTTCACATCGATGGACCCAGCTTCGAGAATCATGCCAGCATCAAAGATTCGCTCCTGAAACTCTTCCGCAATTCTGTCTGGAACAGAATTGTCGAGATCGTATGGCGGATACTTCTCTCCCCAGGAATTGTAGCCCCAGTTTGTGATGGCCCGTTCCCGATTTCCTTCCACATCCCTGACAACATAAATCGGTCCGTGGTCTCTGATCCAGCAATCGTTCGTTGAGTTGAAGTGAAAGCGGACATTTTCAATGATGGCTCCTCGTTCGCGGAGCAATCGCCGAACAGGCTCGGCGATTCCATCACTTTCGACATTGATACGAACGAGTTGGGATTCTGAAATGTGCTTGACGATTTCGGCGAAGACATTCGGCACGGCTTCGAATGCTCCAGGCCAAGTCTCACGGTTGTGAGGCCAAGACAGCCAGATCGACTCTTGCGGTTCCCATTCCGCAGGCATTCTGAATCCGAGCGATGCTGGTGTTGGGCGTGTTTTGGACATCGAAGTTGGCTTCAACTCTGAAAGAGACTTGCACTTCGCTTTTACCATTGGATGCTTTGAATGATTTCGGCCTGACCATTTTTAAATGTGATCAGCACGAGCAATTCTTTTTGCCCGTTTGATTCTCTGATAAATGGTTCGCTACCGCCTTGAATTCGAATTGACATGGCGTCGTTGATCCGAAAGCCATCGCCGGTGGGCACGATTTTATTTCCGACCGCAGCGCGGAAGTAGATGTTCTCAACGTCGTTCTTCGCCGTTAGGTGAAGCGTCCGTCGGAAACTGGCGTCGCTTGAATTCTGGGAGACTGGTTTTGGGAAATCCGAAATCGTTGCGAACGGTGTTTCGTATTCGAATGTTGGCTGACCGGACTCGTTCAAGTGGTAACTTCGAAATTGAAAGCCTTCCAGTTTTCTGGGCGACTCCGACGGCCAAGGTGTTTGTTGAGATTTTAGCAGCGCGAACGGAATGCCTGGGTCGAGTGGCAATTGATGGTCACCTAAGGGAACTTGATTCCCTGCGCCGCGACCGACCCAATGTTTGGAGGCATCGATGAAGCGATTGTGCCAGATCAATTTCAGGCACAAATTGTTGGCGTCCCAGGCCAGATGAGCCTTTTCAGGATACCCGACTGCGATTCCTCGCGGGCTGACACCTTCCAGGAAGTTGCGGTAGATGATTGGTTCTGCCAATGGTTTCAACTCAACCATTTTCGCGATCAACCCATCGGGAATACCTGCTTTGTTTCCATCTTTTAAAAACATCCAGACCGCGGTAATTTGACTGTGGGGACGCCCATTGTAAATGTCGCGTACGACAGCTTCTCCATTGGGGAATCCGGTTGGCATCCGTGTGCCTGGGCGGTACTTCGCCGGATCAAAGAGATACCGCAAGAACCAGTCCTCGCGAACTCGCTTTGACATTTCGGTGAGCGACATCGCCTGGATCCCGGTCGCGCGATGCGAACCAAATGTGTGGCATTTAATGCATGCCAAAGCATCGTTTCCAACAAGTTTTCTGCCTGTCGCTTTGACCCGATGATTCGCTTCATCGAAGTGCACCAACTCTCCTTCGTTCAATCGATCTTCTTCAATGAAGGCGTGCGCAAGATGACCAACGTTGCCATCGCCGAAGTTGGGCATCCGCGTCAGCATGTAGGGACGGTCATTCGCTCCGTTTGCCAGTACATGCTTGAGCCATTCGTCGGTGAGTTTATCTCCGACCCCATTCAGCGGAGGCGGGATCCGACCTTCATCTCCCATCTCGTGTTGAGTTGTGACAAACAAGGCGTTGCGATCAAACTCCGGTCCGCCAGTCCCTCCTCGTTCGTGACACGCATAACAATTAAAGCGGACCATTGTTTGCTTGATGGTGGATTGAGAGGAAAGCGGCTTTGTTTGAACACGTTTCAGGATGGAGGTGAGGGCATTGAGTTGATTCGGGGCAAGTTCAAAGTCTGGCGTTGACCTTCCGCCTTCCGAGTCTATCTTCTCAGCAAGGCAGCCTTTGCCTGTGGTTAGCTTTGCGAATTCGACAGAGGGCGTACTTCGCAGAGTTTCGCCTTTGAATTTCATTTCGTGGCAATTTGCACAGCCAAGCGAAATGAAAAATTCGCGCCCTTTTTTGATTAATGCTGGATCGCGACGAAAGGCGAATTGGTCGTGCGTGTCGTTGTTCGTTTTTGGCGATTCGACAGGACTGCCATCTTCATTGAGAGTGAGAATCGCGGAGGCATCTTGCCGTGTATTCCCCGGCGCTTGTACATCCAGTGTTAACGATTCTTCGCCACCTGATTCGAAATAATCAACTCGAACCTGATGGACTCCCTGAGTGAGAGTCGCGGTCGTTTCTTTGATTGAGTGGGGATGAACGCCGTCGATATCAATGATTTTTTTGCCATCTAAAGTGAGCGAACTCCCGTCGTCTGAACCAAGCCAGAATTTGTAATCGCCAGCCTTCTCGGCGAGGAAGTAGCCTTCAAAGCGAAGACCGAAGCGATCACTTCGACCAGTGAGGGAGAGGTCGAATCCGGCGCACGTTCCGGACTTGATGGGCGTCTCTTGGTCGAAGTTCGGGAGTTCCTGCCAGTCCCCATGGAAGGCTTGGTACTTGAGGTTCGGCAGCATGTTGGATGGACCACCTCCGGCAAGATACTGAGCAATCTCTTCCGCTTCTTTCTGCTGCAAATTCAACGATGGCATCCGTCCAGACGGACGAACCGAGTGCGGGTTTTTCAGGAATTTTGATAACGAGTCAACGGTGTATTTTTCTTGAAGACCTGTCAGCGGGACGCTTGTTGAGTTCGAAACGTTCGGATTTTCGATCGGCGCATGGCATGCAATGCAGCCGATTTCGTGGAAGTGCTTTCGACCTTGATTTGCAGCTTGCAGGTTGGGGTTTCGATTCGCTGTACGACCTGTCGACGCAAGGAAATTGACCAGTGCCAGAACGGCGTCATTGCGTTTATTTTTATCCCAACCTGCAAATAGATTGGGCATTGTTGTTCCAGGTTTTGCAGTGTGTGGATCGGCGATGAATTTCATCATCCAGTCAGGGCGGACACGGTTTCCGACTTCAGACATGATCGGTGCCTGCTTCGTCTGGACGAGTGATTTCAGTTGATCGTTCGACTGGTGGCAGTTGATGCAACCGAGTTCGCCGACCAGCAGCAAACCACCATCGGAGGAATCGAAAGCAGACGAGTGGAACCGCTCGAAGCCGGGAATGCGCGGCCGTCGCGCTTCGCGGTCAGCATCACGAGGAATGACCCAGATGTTGCGGAAGCGAACCGGATTGCCGTGGTTCTGGAGATAAAGCGGTCCCGGTTCGGGAGACTCTTTCACAGGAGCGGCCCGTGTCGTTCGTGGGAGTTCTACTTCCTGCTGTACAACGATCCCGTTGAGTCGCACCGTCAAGCGGGCGTTCGAGAGTTTCTTTCCTTCGGGGTCCCAACGGGCGGCAGCGAAGTCAACGTCGTATGTTTGCCACCGTAGCGGAGGGAAGCACATATTGAAATCTGGATCGCGAATCTCATAAATTCCACCGGTTTCGTTGTTGTCGCCTTCGAGTCCGAAGGAATCGAGAATCTGCGTTTCGTAACGACCCTGATAGTAGATTCCACTATTGCCCCGTCCCTGTCCTCGGGCATGTGGCATGTACGGAGTCATGAATTCGAAGTGTGCTGAGAAATCACGAAACGTCTCTTTCGACGTTGCCCCTTGCATTAATAGACCGTCGTCACTGATTTGTGCACCGGCTTGCCAGTGTCTCTCAAAGGTTTCTTTGGTTCCGTCGAATAGAACAGTCGCTCCTCGCGGTGGTGCTGCGCCCAAGGTCGGGCTATTCCGTTTGACCTTCTGGACAGCAGAGCTTTCAATCAATTCCCGGACGAATTCGGCATCTTCTTCGTTCAAAACTTGCGCTGGCTTGCGATCCCAACCTGCACCGGGAAGTCCCCCGTTGTAGATGACAACACGAAACGTGCCGCGACCGAGAGCCACAATTTGTAGCCCTTTTGCCTGCGCGGCCGTTTCGGGAGTGGCATACTCTCCCTGTATTGCAAAGTCAGGGTCCTGCTTCGCAGTTGCCATGTCGATGGTCACGACAGGCTTATCAGCAGCACTTACCAATGAGATGGCAAGGAATACGAAAATGCAGCCTGATAAGACCTCATTCAAAAGAGTTCTCCGTAATGAATTTGAATTGACAGAATGAAAGGAGAGCATGCCAGGCATTTTTTTGAAACCATCTGAGCAAGAGAACATAGGTGTGATGATGTTTTTAAGTGCGGAAACGAATTGATATTTAGGATTTCGCTACTCGATTTGAATCGAGTCTGTTCCAAACGGAATCGGTTGCAGGTCTTTTTTTAAGTAGAGCGGATGCGACGGGTGACCATGCTTTGTGACACGCAGGCAGAATAAGTCGCGTTCCCAGGCTTGGAGTTTTGTGAAGAGATTCTCGCCGCGATCGAGATAGACGGCATGCGTTCCCCAGCAGAGAATTATTCGACTTGCTGCCAGAGTTTGTCGTGAGATGTAACGATCATTGTCCGGTCCGACAGGATCATCAATCGTCTTGAGTCCTTTCGGATCGGTCGAGCGAAACGCATACGCATTGAGCATCGTCATGGCATCGTGGCCCCACGCTTTTGCATAATTGATGCACCGCGCCACGGTCGGGTCGTTTTGCAATTCGGTCGCCGTTGATGGGTTCAGTCCAATGAAGACTGCACGGTTCTCGCCTTTTCCATCCCAGCATCGAGTGAGGAGGTAGCGGTACTGCTCGCAGTCGGAATAGACCGCTCGGCTGATTGTTCCGTCTGGGGATTTATGTGTTCGAACGATCATCGTGATGTCGAGTTCCGTTATTGGAGATGCTGTGACAATTGAGACGGAGTATCGTATTCAAATCAGCACGATCCGAAAATGTCGCGGAGAATCTACTCATCGAGACTGTTGTCAGCGGAAGCAGCGACTGTCTTGATCATCAGTTGAATTGAGGTTGTTGACCCTATGTTTTCTCTTCCAGATCCGTGTGACCTTCGCGGACCATTTTTCTGGTGAGGGCGACTTCGCCGACCAGCATGAGGAGGAGCAACAGTAATAATAGCCACCAGAGTTCGGTGCGGGAATTTTCTGATTGGACGCGGTCCGTGAGATCGCCCATTGTTTCAATGCGTTGCAGTCGGTCGTTGGCGGTGAGTGTTTCCCAGCCGAGTTTGTCGAGCGGAGCCAGGTCAGACTCCACGCGATCATCGGTCACGATGAACGGAATTCGATTTTTGTTTGGTGCGTTCTTCTTTGCGAACCAATACAGCCCAGGGATTGATGTTTCCTTGAATGTCGCGAGGCTCTTGCGACCATCACGCGCTGTTTCGGGAGTTTCAGGATCAATGCCTGGACCGGAGACCAAATAGTCGCGGGGGCGTTCGTCGTCTTTGAGTTGAATTTGAAGCGGCACACCGACTTCAACATTATGCTGAGCATCAACGCCAGTGAGGCGAAAAACCAATTCATGCACGAACGGAACAAAATCGTTTCGGGCAGGGAGCGTGGACCAATCGGCATCGAGCGGAGCCGCGAACTGGAAGATCATGCCGTCACCGAGTCGTCGGCTTACAATATATGGTTTGCCATTCGTGAGCTTGGCAATAACGGAGCTGGATGAGAATTTCGCGGAGCCTGAATCTTCTTCAGACTCTTCATCAGCGAGAGGTTCTGCATCTGCCAGAACGATTGGCTTCAACTCCCACCACTTGGAAAAACGTGTTGTCCAGAAATCAACGCCGCTCTCCTTACGCAACGATCGTAGCCAAGCGGCTTCAAGGCTGAGAGATTCAATTGTGACGAACTCTTCGGAGGCGGGGTCTTCCTCTTCAATTTGAGTGAACTCTGCTGGCAGAAACGGGTTGTCTTCATCAAACTGAAAAGCATTCCAATCCTTGGCGTTTGTCATCTCGCTCGGTGCGATCACAAGCCCGCCACCAGCGAGTACAAAGTCGATGAGATCCAATTGCTGCGCCACCGGAGTCGTTGCCACATTGCTCAAGAAAACAACGCGGGCTTTGGTGAGAAGCTCTTCGTTTAATTCGGATGGCTGAATCACTTCTGTTCGAATCCAGGGTGACTCGGTGCTGGAAGACGCGAATGCTGATTTGAGGAAAAATGTTTCGGCTTGTGTTTCGTCGATGTTCGGAGCACCATCGACCAGCAAAACTGGAATGCCATCTTCAACAACCACAATTGCCTCAGAGAAATCGTCTTGCGGTAAGTTATCGGCGTCGATGGACAATGAAATCCGGAAGTCGCCGGTGGTCGGGAAGACGTGCTCGAACTCAACGAGGGCTTCTCCGTTCGGAAGCAGATTCACAATCCGAGTCGACTCTGGAGAGGGTTGACCGTTGATCGCTAACGACACTTCTTTTTGAATTGCAACTCCTCCGGATTGCCGAATCGTCGTTCGAAATCGAATCGGAAAGCCAGGGACCGTCAGTTCTCTCGAAAGTTCGATTCTGTCAATGGAGCAGTTTGACCGCTCTCCTTGATCGGCCGAGAGGTTAACGACCGAAACCGAAGGTGTGATCTCCGGTTGCTTCAAGATGTCGTCGAGCCGCTGGAGGCCAAAATTATCTTCAATGTTCCAGGGGAACGCCTGACCATCGGTGAGGAGGACAACTTCGCGAGTGACATTGCTTGTCGTCGAGAGAATTCGAACGGCATCAATGGTTGCTTCAATCAAATTGGATGTCCCAGTCGGTTCCGGAATTTGGTCGAGAGTTTTTCGAACCAGTGTCATGCTTGAAGTCGGGGGATGAATCAGTCGGCGATTGCGCGAGCGAGCATCAATCAGGGCGACTGTGTCGCCCGGACTCATCTCTTCAATCGCTTCGTGAACCCATTGAATTGCGGCAGCGCGGGGCGTTTCAACATCCCCCTTCCATCCCATGCTTCCGGAACCATCGATGACGAAGACAACATCGCGACTGACCGCTTTCCCCAATTTCGCAAAGACTCTCCCCTGACCGTAAGGCCGAGCCAACGCCAGCACGAGGCAACCAAGCAGAGCCATTCGCAGTAGCAAGAGGAGCAGGTCTTGGAACCGGATGCGGCGACGGGTTCTTTGCCCCAACTGTAAAAACTGCATCGCCCCCCACTGAACGACATCGTAGCGGCGTTTGCTGAGCAGATGAGCCAATACTGGAAGTATCACCGAAGCGAGTCCGGCGAGCATGGCGATGTTGATAAAGTTAAACGACATAGGTGCTTACGTCGGGATTATCCTTCGAGTTACAGTTCTCTACTGTAAGGTGTCGTTTACCTGAGTGAAAGTCTCGCGTTTGTAACCGAAAATTTGAGAGGCCTCGGCGGATGCAGAATGTGGTGTTCCCTGACCCGAACCACCACTGGTGACAACATTCAGTTGCATTCATCTTAGGAAAATCCAGGTTCCTTCGTCTTCATTGCGAGGCACGATACAATATTAAAGTCGTGGAGTATCCAGAGGGCTGGTGGCCCAGCAACAGCTTGGTAGATTGCGAAATTCGTGGGTTTCGCCGATTCGATGCGGTTGATTCAAGGTGCCGGGATCGCTATCCTTCTCCGTTCTTCAAATGACCGGAGCCTGACATGGCTGGTCAATTGTGTCGTAAAGTTAATACAGTTCAACACATAGGTTGTCATCGAGCGTTTTGCTCAATGGCATCAGTGAGGTGTCACCGTGCAGACGGTACAGAAAACAACAGTCGCCAAAAAAGAAAATGTCCAGGCTGAGTGGCTTCAGGTTGATGCTCAGGGACAAATTGTTGGTCGTTTGGCGACTCGAATTGCCACAGTCCTGATGGGTAAACACAAGCCGATCTACACACCACATGTCGATTGTGGTGATTTCGTTGTGGTAACGAATTGTGATCAAGTTCGTTTTAGTGGAAAAAAGATTGCCCACGAAGGTAATCCCAACTTCACAAGCAAAATGGCCAAGAAAGAATACGGCTACTACACCGGATATCCGGGTGGTCAACGTGTGAAGACAGGAGCCGACTTGCTGGAGCGCAATCCAACCAAGATCCTTGAGGAAGCGGTCCGTCGCATGCTTCCCAAGAACAAACTTGGTAGTAAGATGTTGAAGAAGCTGAAGTTATATGCGGGCCCAAATCATCCTCATCAGGCTCAGCAGCCTCAGGATTTTCCTGCCTAACTCAACCTGCTTCTGACAAGTTCATATCATATAAAGCTGATTTCATTGCGGCCTTGCCGCCGCAAACTGTTACAGAGTTGGAAAACACCGGATGTCAACAGATTCAACAAATCCCGAAGATCCACAGGACGTGACTCCTGCCGAACCCACAATTCCAGAAGTGGCACCAGCAGAGCCGGAAGTCCCTGAAGCTGCTTCGGAACCAGAAGTTCCTGCCGTCAGCGAACCAGAGGTTCCAGAGGTCGCGACTGCTGAGCCGTCAATCTCGTCTGGTCTTGAAATTGGCAGCGAATCCGAGGCTGACTCAACAGAAAGTGAAGCGGAAGTTCTTCCGAATCCTGTGATTCGAGGGAAAGTCGACCGCTACGGAGTCGCTTGGGGAACAGGTCGTCGCAAGACTGCGGTTGCTCGCGTTCGCCTCAAGGACGGTAACGGAGAAATGACTGTCAACGGTCGCACGTTGACTGAATACTTTCCGCTCTTGCGTGACCAAAAACTTATTGAAGCTCCACTTGCAGCAGTCGAACTTTTGGGCAAAGTTGACATCATCGTCAACGTCAAAGGTGGCGGCCCAACTGGTCAGACCGGAGCAGTTGTCTTGGGAATTGCCCGAGCCGTTCAGGCGAAAAGCCCTGAACTTCACCAGTTGCTCAGCGGCGGTGGATTCCTGACTCGTGATGGCCGTAAGGTTGAACGTAAGAAATACGGATTCAAGAAAGCTCGCAAAAGCTTTCAGTTCTCAAAACGTTAATTCGAAATTACAGATTTCCGCACCCGACCTTCGAAGCAGTTCGAATTGGGTTTGTGCGGTTTGATTTTGACGAGGTGTTAAAATGGCACATAAGAAGGGGCAGGGTTCGACTCGAAACGGTCGCGACTCAAACGCTCAACGACGTGGAATGAAGAAGTTCGGTGGCGAAGCCGTACTCGCTGGAAATATTTTGGCCCGACAGTGTGGCACAAAGTGGCATCCTGGAAAGAACGTTGGGATGGGGCGCGATTACACGCTCTTCTCTCTCGTTGAAGGAACCGTCTACTTTGACCGCAAAGGGCGACGTATCAATGTCGCTCCTGTTGAGGTTGCCGCTGAGGCGAACTAACTTCAAGATATTGCTAGAATCTCAACCGCACATTGAACATTCAACTGTGCGGTTTTCTATGCGCTGAACGATTTCACACAACTCGCTCGCCCTTGACCAGATGAGTATCCTGATGATTCGAAACTCTTTTGTCTTTACCTTCTCGTTGCTCACCTTACATGCTGTCTTGGTTGCCGAAGATGCTCCCGCGACCCAAGAAGCGAAGCATCTTTCGAACATCCACCAAGTGACCATGGGGTTGCCACGTGCCGGGGAAGGTTACTTCTCTCCAGACGGCGAGTCGGTTGTGTATCAGGCGTATCCGGTGGGGTATCCGTTCTATCAAATTTATATCCAACAACTCGACGAGCGAACTCCAACACGTGTCAGTCCAGGTCGTGGACGCACAACGTGTGCATACTTCACACGAGATGGAAAGTCGCTGCTGTTCTCGTCAGCGCATACAAATCCAGATCTCTCAGTGATCGAAAAGAAAGCGCGAGATCTTGCCGCGGCTGGTGGTCGACGTCGCTACCAGTGGGACTTCGATCCTCATATGGACATCTACACAACGAGTTTCGATGGCGCCGAACTGAAACAAATCACATCAGCTGAAGGGTATGACGCAGAAGGAAGTTACTCCTTCGACGGCAAGCAGATCGTCTTCACTTCAACCCGCGATGGCGACCCGGACATCTACATCATGAACGCCGATGGCAGCAACGTGCGGCAGATTGTGAACAAAGATGGCTACGATGGCGGACCGTTTTTCTCACCGGATGATCAATGGGTCATTTTCCGCAGTGATCGAGACAAAGAACACATGCTGCAACTTTATGTGGTCTCCGTTGATGGCAAACACGAATTTCAACTGACCAACGATCTCAACACCGTTAACTGGGCTCCTTACTACCATCCATCCGGCGACTACCTTGTTTGGACGCGAGCCGACTACTCACGTGGACCATCAGTCGCGAACTTCGATTTGTACACGATGGAACTGAAGACCACCGCAAAGACCGTCACCGGCGGTGAAGTGACTCGGATCACCTTCCACGAAAAAGCAGACGTGCTACCCGTCTTTAGCCCTGATGGCAAGAAATTGATGTGGACCTCCTCCCGAACTGAAGATGGCAGCAGCCAACTCTGGATCGCCGACTGGAAGAAGGGAATAGAGGCTAGTGCCTTGTCAGGCCTGGAATGACGGGTTGTGAATTGGGAAAACCGCTCCGTTGTCGCTCTCAACAAGTGATTTCGTCCCGACAATCCAGCATTGATGCTCCACTAGGAATTGAGGGGCAAGGGAAGAAGAAGGTGTTAGCCGCGTAGCCTCTTCACGGTTTGACTGATCTTTTGAATCGCTTCGTCGATTTCCTCGGTAGTGTTCTGCACTCCGACCGAAAAACGCATCGCTGAGCGATACACTTCTTGAGGACAATGCATCGCCAAAAGAATTGGTGCCGGCTCGGATGATCCACTTGAGCATGCACTGCCGTGCGAGCAACAGATTCCTTCTAAATCCAGAGCGACCAGCAACGCATCCGCATCGCATCCGGGAAAGGAAATATTGAGAGTATTCGGGAGTCGCGACGTAACATCTCCGTTAACAATGGCTGGAGCGCACGTTTCAAAAAGCCCAGACTGCAATCGGTCCCGAAGAGTTTCGAGATACTCGGACCGCTGCTGAAGATTCTTGCAACAGACCGATAGCGCTGTTGCCATTCCAGCCACTAACGCAACTGATTCAGTCCCAGCACGCTTTCCACTTTCTTGATGTCCACCAACGGCCTGCGGGAAAACTTTCGCGCCGTCTTTGATGAGCAACGCTCCGATCCCACGCGGACCGTAAAACTTGTGTGCTCCAATCGACATCGTTGCTGCTGCCGATGCTCGAAAAGAGACAGGGATCTTCCCAACAGCCTGAACCGCATCCACATGCAGCGGGACACGATGCTCGCCGCACAACTCTGAGAGTTGCGAGAGATCCTGAATTGTTCCCGTTTCATTATGTGCAAGCAAAGCCGTTGCCAGAATGACTCGATCCCAGTCAATAGTCTCCAATGTTTCTGCTTCAATTCTACCGGTGTTCGTTAAAGTCAGTTTCTCTCTTTGGCAACCACGCTGAACAAGTCTCTTCACCGATTCTTCCGTCGCGGGATGTTCACCAGGTGGCAAGATGACGAGACCAGTCCGCCCGGCGGTCAGTCCGAAAATTGCGAGGTTCGAAGCCTCTGTCCCACCACTGGTAAAGATCACTTCTTCAGGGGTTGCTTCGAGCAACGAAGCAATGGTCTCACGAGACTCCTCCAGCACCTGTCTGGCTTTGCGGCCTGCGAGATGGCGACTGCCAGGATTCCCGAACGCGTCGCGAGAGACACGCTGCATCTCCTCCATCACCTCGGGGGCGAGGGGAGTTGTTGAGTTGTTATCCAGATAGATCATGGGTCATGAGAAAAGACGAAAAGGAATTGCCTCAGTATGCTTCCACTTCCCGGTCAGGAAAGGAGAACTCATCGAGAGGAAAATCTACTTCAATGGTTCTTCAGCAGCCCACAACGAACTCACCCATCAAACCGAGAGAAGATCAACGAAATGTTCTGACCTCCAAATCCAAAACTGTTGGAAAGTGCTTTGTTGACTTTCTTTTCACGCACCTCGTTTGGAATATAATCGAGGTCGCAGTTTGGATCGGGATTGGAATAATTGATCGTTGGCGGCAGAAGGTTCTCCTGCATTGTGAGCAGACATACGATTGCCTCGGCGCTCCCTGCGGCAGCAATCAGGTGCCCCATCATACTCTTGGTGCTAGAGACCGGCGTCTTGTAGGCGTTGTCTCCCAGTGCCTGCTTGATTGCGAGAGTTTCGACCTTGTCGTTGACTGCGGTGCTTGTCCCGTGAGCATTGATGTAATCAATCTCATCTGCATTGATCCCGGCATCGTTCATTGCCATTTTGATCGCCGCTGTTCCTCCCCTCCCTTCGGGATGAATATCGGTGATGCGATACGCGTCGGCAGTTGAACCGAAACCACAGACTTCACCGTGAATATGAGCCCCTCGTTTCTTCGCATGCTCAAGCTCTTCCAGAATGAGAATCCCAGCACCTTCTCCGAGGACAAATCCATCTCGATCTTTATCGAACGGACGTGAAGCCCCTCGCGGGTCCTCATTTCGGGTGGAGAGGGCCGTGAGCAAATTGAATCCGGTGACACCGAACGGGTGAATCATGCTGTGTGCACCACCAGACATCATGATGTCTGCTTCGCCTTGTCGAATAATTTCAGTCGCTTCGCCGAGTGCCTGACTTGATGCAGCACATGCCGTCAGGCAGTTCAGGTTTGGACCCTGTGCGTTGAACAGCGCTGCCAGATGGCCCGAGGCCATGTTCGGTTCCTGCTCGCGCTCTTCTTGCGGGTTCAGGCGTTCCAAACCTTCCTTGGTGAATTTCTCCATATCGAACTCACCATCTTTTTGAGCATTGGCGATCAACTGCATGAACAGGAAGAAGTCTTGCTGTCCTTCACCGGCACCCAGGTAAACTCCAAACCGCGTCGGATCTAATTTCTCGTCGTTCAACCCCGACGAGTTCATCGCTTGAACTGCGGCGCCAATGGCGAAGCGGATATTCCGACCGGCATATTGGAATCGTTCCGGGTTGTCGATGTAGTCCCCAAGCTGGAAGCCTTTGACCTCAGAGGCAAACTTGGTCGGAAAACCTGAGGCATCAAAGTGCGTGATGTAGTCAACACCACTCTTCCCTGCCTTGAGCGAATTCCAAGTCGTTTCCACATCGTTTCCGAGAGGTGTCACGCATCCAATTCCGGTGATAACAACGCGTTTTCGCATTGAAATTGTCCTTTGTACTAAACTGCTCGCGGGGCACTCATCAACACCGCCCTTGGTGTTATGTCGAAGCAAATTGAATGGTTGAGTGACTCAAATTCAACATCATGTTGAACAACCTGCCAACATGGATGACTTCGACAATTCCAAAACCGCAACCTCGGCCCATTATAGGTCACCGAGCGAGTTGTTGAGAAGCCATGAATTCGAGTCGGGACTTAACGAATACAACGATTATTCAATTCCCGAGAGTGACTGTTGCGAATCGGCACCCAAGCGATGCAATCAAACAGCTTCATACAAGGCTAGATTGCTCCGCTTGAATAGCGAAAGTTCCGTCTTTGCCGGGAGTTCCGTCCAACGTGCCTCGATAAAGGTGGTATTTTTCAAAAGTGATAGATTTCCGGAATCTCCGGTCATTCTTCAACGAAAAAGGTTCTTTCTTGATGAACAGCCAAGCCACACTCGATCATCCTGTTGACATTTCCACGAATGATGGCATTCTCAGCACCACAAGTTCGACCGGGAACCGGGAGACTCTTCAGGATGTGATAGACTTCGCTGGCCTCCAAAATTTTCCAGACGTTTGGTGGATCACAAGGATTGAACTCGACACTGTCAGAAAAGATGTTCGTTGCCTGACTGAGCGGACCCGACTGGGAAAGAGAATCCTGGACATTTCGGTCGCTGTCACCCTCTTGGTACTCCTCGCACCCCTGATGGCTATTGTGGGCATGTTGGTGAAATTGACCTCACCGGGGCCAATGATTTTCCAGCAAACCCGAGTCGGCTTGAATCTCCGCCGCCCCGGTAAGGATCGACGCCAGCGAAGTGGGACCACGCCTGAAGAAACAGACCGCCGTCAACTCGACTCAGACCGCCGCACAGAGTTCGCTTATGGTCGACACTTCACCTTGTACAAGTTCCGGACAATGCGAAACGACGCCGAAAAGGACGGAGCCAAATTCGCCGTCAAAGGTGACCCACGCGTGACCGGCATTGGCAAGTTCCTTCGCAAAACACGACTCGACGAGTTGCCGCAACTAGTCAATGTGATTCGAGGCGAAATGTCTCTGGTCGGCCCACGCCCAGAGCGACCAGAATTCATGGTCGAACTTTCCGGTCAAATCCCCTACTACCTCGACCGTCTCGGTTTGAAACCAGGGCTCACCGGCGTCGCACAAATCATCAACGGCTACGACAACGAAATCGAAAGCTTCCGCCGTAAAGCAGCATTCGACTTACACTATCTCCAGAACTGCTCCGTCTGGAACGATTTCAAAATTCTCGTGCGAACAATCAAAGTCGTACTAAGCGGCAGCGGCGCTTTGTAATGAAGCGCAGAGGCTGGGTTTCTGTTCGACCGCTCTGTATCGAGGGCTTCGCTTTGCAGCACTCTAGCTACTGCTCGACTACTGTTTAACGACTGCTTTGCTTTCCTCGGCGACACAGTACAGGTACTTGTTTGAGCGAATGAAGAGTTGGTTGTTGCTGATGGCGGGGGTGCCATGGTAGTCGGAGGAGTCCTTTTCGAATTTGTTTGTTGCGAGTTGTTTGAACTCGTCTCCGAGTTCGATCACGGTCGCTGCACCGGATCGGTTGATGTAGTACATCTTTCCGTTTGCAACAACTGGCGAGGAGTAACTTTGTCCGCCGCCGCGACCGAATCCACCGAATCCACCACGCTGACGCCCGCCGCTTTCATTGTCACCTCCTCCGCTGCTTCGCGCAGAGGATGACTGGATTCGCGCCTGGTAGACTTCTTCTCCGGTTTTTGCATCGAGACAATTCGCGACGCCACTGCTGATCCAGTAGAGACGATCTTTGTAATAGATCGGCGTTGAAATGCGTCCTCGATTCCTGCCAGACCAGAGGACATTGCTCTCGGTCATGTCTCCTTTGCCACCGACTTTTACCGCCGCCGAGCCGCCGCTGCGACCTTCCACCGTGTAGATGATTCCCTGATGCTCAACGATACTCGAGCACATCGAATCGGAGTTCACAGTTTCGGCGTACCATTTCAGCTTTCCACTTTCAGGATTGAATCCCCAGACTTCGTATGGGACGCCCATGACGATTTCTTCGACGCCTGCTTCCGTTTTCGAAATGAGAGGTGTTCCCCATGTGCCAGCGAAGCCCTGAGCTTCCTGTCTCCAAATGACTTCTCCCGTCTTTTTGTTCAGAGCGACAAGCGCCTGACTCTCCATCGTTGCAGGGACAATGAGTTTGTCTCCGTAAAGCATCGGACTGGCGGCCGATCCCCAACCACGTCGGTCGCTCTCGGTGCCGAGCGGAGTTTGCCAGAGTTTTTTGCCATTGAGATCGAAAGCGACCACACCAGACTTACCAAAGAAGGCGTAAACCCGCTCTCCATCGGAGCAAGGTGTGTGTGAAGCGTACCCGTTCTCGGCGAACATCCCGCGAAATTCTTCTTCCTTGCCGGTCGGCTCAACTGGTTTTGTCCAGAGAATCTCTCCGTCAGTTCGATTGACACAGACGAGGTGCAGCATCAGGTCTTCAATGTTGCCAGGGTCACTTCGGTCGGTGCCGTATCCGTTCCAGCATGTCAGGAAGACTTTGTCGCCGACAACAATCGGGCTGGATGATCCCGGACCTGGCAGTGCCGCTTTCCACTTCAAATTCTGAGTTTCACTCCATTCGCTCGGTACGGTTTCGTCCGCTGCGATTCCGGACCCGTTTGGTCCTCGGAAGCGTGTCCAGTCTGCTGCCCGAACTGGCAGGGAAATAGTGAGAATTGTGAGACTGGTCAGAAGAAGGAAGGTGGATTGAAACATGAATTGCGTCCCTGTTTAGAAAGTGTGCGCGGAGTGCGTCCCCGGCCATTGAACACTCCATTGCCGCCAAGGTTTCGGAGAAACTCAAAAAACTCTACTGCAAAGTTTTGCGGACGATGCTCTCACTCAGTTGAACGCATCAATAAACCGAGATACCTTACAAGCATAAGTATTCGTTTCTCGTTTCAACTTTTTCAGGATGCCTGCGGAGGATTCTCATCGATTTCTTCTCGTGCACCCCGATAATCAGGCCCAGCCGGGGAGATCAATTCATATGGGACTTTTTGATTCACTGTTTGGAGGCATGGAAGGGGGCGGTCGTCTCTCTTCTCAAGAGGCATTTGCAGGAGTCCTGATGGGGGCGACAGCGTGTGATGGACATATTGCCGACGACGAAGTTCACAGCCTAGTCGTTGCGCTGGCGCGTATGAAAATGTACGAACGGATGAACGACAAGCAATTTGGTCAAATGCTGGACAAACTGCATGGCATCATCAAGAAAAAAGGTGTCGAGTTTCTCATCGATGGTTGCGTTGAACAACTTCCCAAGGGTTTGGAGAAAACTGTTTTTGCCAACGCCTGCGATATCGTTTTAGCGGATGGTGTCATTGAAGATGATGAAAAAGAGTTCATTGACAATCTCCGCAAAAAACTTCAACTCGAAAGCAAGACGGCAAAGGTCATTGCTGAAATTATGGTTGTCAAAAACAAAGGCTGATCGCAGCGGTTCTTTCTTGACCAGCAACACCTCTGACTCCTGTCTTTCAAAGTATTCTCTTTATTCGTATTGGGTAGAATTATGTCTGTATTTGACGATGTTCTTGGAGATTCCGATTCCTTTTCAGAAAAACCTTTTGGTCCACAAGAAGGGTTTGCTGGAATTTTGATAGCTGCTTCTGCTTGCGATGGTCACTGCTCGGACGAAGAAGTTCGCGGTGCGATGAAAATTCTCGGACGTATGAATTTGTACTCGCGCCTCTCTGAGCAAAATTTTGGAAGCATGATGGATCGCCTGATGGGCGTGCTGAAGAAAGGTGGGCCTGAAAAGCTCATTCAAAAATCAGTGCCAGCTGTTCCTCCTGAACTTCGCGAAACGGCGTTCGTGAATGCGTGCGATGTGGTCCTGGCGGATGGTGTGGTTGAGGATGATGAGAAGGAGTTCATCGACCAGATGATGCGGCAACTCGAAATTGACGAGAATCGGGCAAAAACGATCATCAAAGTCATGGTTTACAAAAACAAAGGCTAATCCCGTCGGAAATTGAGTCTCGTTTACAAGGACGAATTCAATTCTCGATGTTTACGCCTGTTGGTTGCCATTCATTTGATCTAGGATGAGACTGTGTTCGCTCTAAGCGAGCGGGCGTTGTTTTATACCTAAACCTTGACTGTCATCGCGCTGATGGTCAGATTTCTGACCACTGTCCCTCCTGAATTTTCCCTCGAATGTCTAACGACTTGCCCTCCAATTCTGCAGCAGAAAATCAAGAAGATGGCCCGAGCCGGATGGGCTTACTGATCTCGGCAGCAATCGTCGTTGCATTTGGAGTTTTCTGGAAAATCTCTGCTCAGTCGGAATCGACTTGGGCAATGATCGGATTCTTGTTTCTGGAAGTCTGTGTCATTTCCATCGTGATCTGGCAGGCGTGTGATCCATTTGCGGACGCGGCACAATGGGTCGGAAAGAAGTTGCACCTGCCAGGTTCTGTTCGTGGTGCGACACTGGATGCTATCGCCAGCTCGATGCCGGAACTCTTTAGTGGGATCTTTTTTGTCGTTCTGGCGATACAATCAGTGAAGGGAGGGGACGCCGCGGCCCTGCAGCAGGCTGGAGCCGAAGGGTACGGTTCAACAATTGCAACCTGCGCTGGCAGTGCGGTCTACAACATGATTTTGATTCCAGCGTTTTGTGCGCTGGTGATCGCGTTCACACGACCCAGTCGTCCGACAATCGATGTCGAGGACGAAGTTATTTCCCGCGACGGAATGTGGTTCGTCGGTTGCGAAATGCTGCTGATTCTCTTCCTGTTTCAGAATTCCATGTCGTGGTGGATGGCGTTCGTTTTTCTCGGTCTGTACAGCTGCTACATCTATCAACTCTACCACGATGCTCTGATCTTTCGAAAGAAGAAGAAGGCGATAAAGGACTACTTGGAAGAGCATGGAACCGACGTCAAAGTCGGCAAAGTGCTGGATGCAATGAATGCCATCGGGATCAACGTCTCACGAGCACTCGTCATGAAGGCATTGGAAGAGGTTCGTTTGCATGTCAGCCGAGAAGAATTGGAAGAAGAAGAGGTTCCGGACGAAGCAGGCATCTTCTTTGGTTACTTCTCTGTACACCTCAATCGTTTCAGTGCGATCCTGATCCTTTCGATCTCGACGTTGGTCGCCGCTGCGGCCTGTTACTTTTTAGTAGAGGTCACCATAGAAACCGCGCAGCAACTTGCGATCCCGGCATTCTTTGTCGCGGTCATTCTTGCCGCCGCTGCTTCATCCGTTCCAGACACGTTCCTCGCGATTGCTGCCGCAAGGCGAGGTGACGATTCCGGCGCCGTCTCGAACGCTTTCGGCTCGAACATTTTCGACATCTGCGTTTGCCTGTCGATTCCACTTCTGGTCAACAGTTACCTGACCGGCTGGCAACCTGTCACATTATTGCAAGATGGAAAACCAATCGCCGGTCTCGTGGGCCTACGAATTTTGCTCGTCGTCCTCACAGTCACAACGCTCGCGATCATGTGGCACAACCGCCAACTGTCGTTCAAAAAAGCATTGGTTCTCTGCGGTCTTTACGCAGTGTTCATCGCGTATGCTGTGTTGGGCTCACTGGGGATTTTGTTTTAATCGGAGCGGTTCATCGCTTCGTTCGACATCAATCAAAATACTCATCTTCTGGATCGAATTTCGGGAAGACGATGTTGATGATTTTCATTTTCCCGATCGCTCGATGGCGGACGCCGGGAGGAATGAGTATGCACATGCCGGAGTGGATTGAAACTCGTTCGTCGTCAAGCTGCATTTGTGCGTCGGAGTCGCATTCGAGGATGTAGTATGTCTCGGTATGTTCTTTGTGGTAGTGAACACGAGCGTCGTCGGCGATTTCCGTCACATGAATTGTTGTTGGTGAGTCATCAGCATCTGCAAACGCTCGCCTTGCAGTTCCACAAGGGCAGGGGACTCCCGGCAAGGAAACGAAGTCGACGATTTGATATTTCTTCTTTGCGGATGTTTCGGGCATGTCTGTTTCTCTGTTTATAAAGAAATCTGTTTTGCTGCTCACTTCAAGTGTGCGGCTAACTCAAGCTGCAAAAATTATCGCAAATGCAGAGTCAAGATTGCTAAATCTGCTGGAGTGATTCCGCTGATTCGACCTGCTTGTGAAATGTCGGCAGGTTTCACTTTTGCGAATTTTTCTTTCGCTTCGTTTCGCAGTTGAGGAATTGCACAGTAGTCGAATGTCGTTGGGATTTTCATTGCCTGCGACCTTTGTTGTCGCTCGATATCCTGTTGCTGTCGTTTGATGTAGCCGCGATATTTGATTTCGATTTGAACCTGTTCTTGTGCGCGGGGAGTCATCTTGAGACTGGTAAGCTCGGAGGAGAATTCGCAAAGGTGTTGCCATTCGATTTCTGGACGGCGTAACCATTCTTCAAGAGTATTCCCCTGATGTCGGAGTGTTTCAAGTTGTGTCAGCGCGTTTTGGATTTGTGATTCGTGTTGGTGGAACTGTTCGGTTCTATCGGACTGCGCCAAACCGATTCGCTCGCCAACAGGTGTCAGCCGTCGATCCGCATTGTCCTGGCGAAGCAGCAGTCGGTACTCCGCCCGCGAAGTGAACATCCGATAAGGCTCGTCCACGCCTTTGGTGACCAGGTCGTCAATCAAGACTCCCAGATATGCTTGCGACCGGTCGAGGATGAACGGTTCCTTCCCTGCTACTTTCAGTGCGGCGTTCACGCCAGCGATCAGTCCTTGTCCGGCGGCTTCTTCGTAACCGGTTGTTCCGTTGATTTGCCCGGCGAAGTACAAGCCGCCGACACGTTTGGTTTCGAGTGTGACGAACAACTGTGTCGGCGGTGCGAAATCGTATTCAACGGCATAGCCGTAGCGCATGATCTCAGCATTTTCCAAACCTGCAATGGAGTGGATCATTTCATCCTGAACATCCCGAGGCAGACTTGTCGAAATTCCGTTGCAGTAAATTTCGAGAGTCTGGCGACCTTCAGGTTCCAGGAAAATTTGATGTGAGGATTTGTCGGCAAAGCGAACAACTTTATCCTCAATGGACGGACAGTAGCGCGGGCCGGTTGAGTTGATTTGCCCACTGTACATTGGCGCGCGATGTAGATTATCGCGAATGACATCGTGAACGTGCGCGTTCGTGGCCGTGAGCCAACAGGGGATTTGTTCCTGCGTGATTTGTTCAGTCATGAACGAAAACGGCTGGGGTGTTTCGTCGCCCGGCTGGATTTCCAGTTGACTGTAATCAATTGTCCGACCGTTCAGTCGCGCTGGAGTTCCAGTTTTGAATCGTTCGAGTTGAAAGCCGAGTTTCCGGAAGCTATCGGACATTGTTCCGGTTGTGCCTTCACCAGCACGCCCGCCCGAAGTTTTCGCTTCTCCGGTGTGCATGATGGCTTGGAGGAACGTTCCCGTTGTGATGATGACCGCTGGCGCCCGGTATTCAGCACCGCCACGAACGCAGACTCCGATAATTTTCGGGCAATCACCCGGTTCAGGTTGTGGAGCGGAATCCGGGACGGGTGTTCCTTCAATGATCAGCGACTCGACCATCTCCTGACGCAGAGTTAAGTTCTCTTGCTCCTCGACTCGCAACTTCATCAGGAACTGATACGCCTTCTTGTCCGCTTGAGCGCGGGGCGACCACATTGCTGGCCCCTTCCCTTGATTCAGCATGCGGAACTGGATGCCGGTGGCATCGATCACTTTTCCCATTTCGCCGCCCAAAGCGTCAATTTCCCGGACGATTTGCCCTTTTGCCACTCCCCCGATTGCTGGGTTGCAACTCATTTGGCCAACAGTGTCGCAGTTCATTGTCAGGAGTGCCGTGCGTGCTCCAAGACGCGCGCTGGCAAGTGCTGCTTCGGTTCCGGCATGACCGGCGCCGATGACGATGACATCGTATTCGTAATGACTGAGACTCATTGTTATTCAAAAAGGCTAAGCGGTAAATTTTTTGGTCGTGATTGAAGTTGCGGGAATTACTTTTCAGTCGCCGGCTTTTCCTCTTCAGGGACGCCGAGGATTTCATCCGACTTGAATGGTTCCTTGCGAGTGATTTCCACATTGGTAATTTGAACCTTTCCTCGATTCATTCTCCCAGTCAAGACGACCTTCATCCCTTCTTTAATCATCTCAACATCTGTGGAGACAACTTTGATGCTGTAGTTCTTTTCAAGATTGATCGCTGGGTTTCTTCCAGTGGTGTCTAAAGCAATCATTGTGTAATCGGGATAGTCAGGATTTGCTTGTGTTGCCTGAATTGTTCCCATGATTTG
>DAOUPA010000531.1 GCA_030626405.1 Planctomicrobium sp. | reverse complement strand
TTCACACAAACTTCATCAAGCGTGAAGCGCAGGCGTCTCCAGTCACAACTCGCACCGAGTGACTTCTGCTGCGAGATAATCCGTTTCTCGTAAACGTCTTTCCATTTCCAGATGCGATTGACGAGCGCTTCGCGCCCGACATCACGTCGCGTGAGACCTTCTTCTTCGAGCATCCGCCGTTCAACGACGGCTTGAGTCGCGATTCCGGCATGGTCCGTCCCTGGCATCCAGAGAGCCTCGAACCCCTGCATTCGGCGCCAGCGAGTGATCAAATCCTGACACGTCCCGTTCAAGGCATGCCCCATATGCAGCGCCCCGGTCACATTCGGAAGCGGGATCATAATCGTGTGCGAAGGCTTTCCTTCAACAGGATCGGCGTTGAAGTCACCCCGTTGTTCCCAGTACGGAAACCATTTTTGTTCGGCTGTGTGCGGTTCGTAAAGCTTTGGAATATCGGTCATGTTAAATGATATTAGTGTTGAATTGCGCGGACTGGTTCTTCAAAGATGAGAACGACAAAGCGATATGGTTTCTGGTTCAGCAGCATACAAAGAAGTTTGCTGCTAAGCGATGAATCTTTCGCTTGAATTGCTTGACTTGCCGAGAACGTAATTTGAATTCAATTTGCAGAATAAAAGTCAATGCGACACATAGGCTGGGACTGGTTCCAGCATTTCGGCAGCAGACGTCCGACGTGGTGCTGGGTTACGCAAAAGGCTCACCCAGCCTTCAAAAAGTCATAGCGGAAGCGACAGTGCGAACAAAACTCCCAGAATCACGGCCATGAACAAGATGATTTGAATGAAGAGTTTCAGCGAACGTTGTAGAATCAGCGGAGTCGATTCGTAGCGACTCGTGTTCCAGACCAGACTCACTGTCGCTGCGAGCGGAAAGAGGTACCAGGTGATGTTCATAGGAAATTATCCCAAACAGGGCAGAAAGTTTCGTTTGTCCCCTTTCCCTGGGGGGAGAGGGTTAGTGTGAGGGGTGAAGTTCGGTATTCAAACAGGCTCTAGGCGGTGTTTTCTTTTGGTGTATCCTCTTCGTACCCATCGTCACCATCGAAGCCATACGCCGGACCTTCGACCGCATCCCAGATTGCCAACACATTCAACAAACCTGCAATCCAGGTGAAGACCATTGCCAGTTCATGAAGCTTTCCGAGGTCAGCATGCAGTTGCTGCACTTCCGCCTCATCCATGGGAACTTCAAACCAGTTCAGAAACGGTCGCGGTATCGATCCACGAATACTTCCAACTGAATTGTAAGGGGTCTTAGGATCAAGAATGATCGATGCTTCCAATTGCCGTTGACTGGACGCTTTGATCTTTTTGCCAAGACGAACATTATGACCGAGAATGAACTCCTGTTTCTGCCCCTGCACAATAGTTTCGAAACGCCCTGTCAGCGAGACATCCCCCAATGACCCTTTCACTGGTTCCAGATGAATAGTTCCGCTCACATCTTCAAAGATGGAAGAATCATCGCCGCGTAGCTCAAGCTCACCTTCAAATGGAGCAGAGAACGTGACTGGAGACTGCTCGAATTGCTGGTTCGATTCGCTGTAATAACGCTCACGTTGAACCAGCCCATACATTGACGGGAGACCAACTGCCAGCTGTGCTGAGTATTTCAGCAAAGCAATCTTTGAAGTTTTGGGTTTCGTCGGAGGCTGAACCGCTTTCCAGTCTGCCATCGCCATGCCGGAGAAGAACAACCCCAAAATACAAAAGAAATAGACTGCCGCCTTAAAGGTTCTTCCCTGATAAAGGTGTCCAGCACCAGGGATGAGGAAGGCCAATACTCCAGCAATCACTGGGTTTTTCAGGTTGATCCGTTCGTCTGTCATATGATTTTGTCGCCCGAAAGGCGACCCGATATTGTCTTGTTGTGGCTTCATGCCGAGCTGACCCGGGAAGCGATGGAACGACTGCACGCTGATTACGTCGTCTGGGATTGTAGATGTTGGACCGACCTGCTGCCAGTGCCGATTTCTTTCGAAATTCTCTATGGTAGAAGTAGTGATTTTTGACAGTTGTCAGCCTTTTACCCAGTTTCACAAAAAGAACTTTGAAGCGGTTTTCCGAAATGATAGTTCAGTTGAGCGTCGAGTCACCACAACCTGCCCTATACAATTCGGTCGGACTTGCAGAAGATTCGGAAACGAATTGATCTTTCAGACCGGGACCGAACCATGCTCGAATCACTTTTCCTTCTTGCGTTAACAATACCTTCACAAGGTATTCCAGAGACAATAATCCCAGTGCAGTCTGTCGTCATCTCACTGATCGATGACGTTGAAATGGCATTTGAGGAAGCTGGTGTTGTCCAATTCGTTCAAATTGCCCCAGGAAAGATTGTTCGCAAAGGTGATCTGCTGGGGGAACTTAATGTGATTGTTGCCGAACTTGAAGTACGGCGGGTTCGAGCCGAACTCGAAATGGCAAAACTGAAAGCAGACAACGATCTGAGCGTTCAATTGAGTGTCAAAGCACTCGGTGTTGCAGCGACGGAAGTGACGCGTGCGGAGAAATCAAACCTGAAATACAAGGGTACCGTTTCGGCGACGGAAATTGATCGCCTCAACCTGGCGCGCGACAAGGCGGAACTGCAAATCAAACAAGCCAGGCACGATCAACAGTACGACCGACTACAAGTCAGCCTGAAAGAGACAGAACTCAATATCGCTCAGCACAACCTCGAACGGCAGCAACTTCGTTCTCCGATCGATGGAATCGTCGTGAAAGTAGAACACCAACCGGGAGAGCGGGCGCATCCAGACCAACCATTCTGCCGAATCATCCGCATGGACCGCTTGCGTGCCGAGGGATTCGTCGACACAAAAGCAGGGAATGTCTCCATTGGTCAGAGAGTTCTGGTGAGCTTTCCTCAACGCAACCCGGATCAAAAGGTGCAAGTTGAAGGAATGGTCACTTTCGTTGACCCGGAAATCGACACGATTACAGGTCAGTATCGCATTTGGGCGGAACTGGCGAACCCAAATGGAGTCTTAAAACCAGGGCAACGTCCGGCAATGGTGATTGAAGCAAAGGTGACTTCGTCTCTCGAAGTTAAAAACCCAAACAGCCCTGCCCCGTAGTTCATGAATCCTCCCCAAACACAATCTGCTGAGAATCGACCGCTACCGGTTCAGTTGCGTAGCGATCTGATCGTAGCTCAGACAGGGACGAACCGGAATCCGCTCTGGACTGTGAAAGATCCGATTTCCGAACGCTTCTTCCAACTGCGAGCCGCCGACTATTTTGTCTTTCAGCATTTGGACGGAAAGACATCTCTGGCAGAAATTCAGTCACTGTACTATTCAAGCCACGCTCCGAGGCACCTGAGCGATGAACAAGTCCTGAACTTCGTGCAGCGACTGTACTCACAGGGGCTCGTGCTGATTGACAAGTATGGTCTCTCCTCGACAATCGCAAACCGAGCCAGTCGGCTCAAGTCGTTGGAACGAAAACAAAAACTGTCGAGTATCCTTGCGATTCGATTTCGTGGTATCGACCCTGACCGATTTCTAAAAAAACTATTGCCATACGTTCGAGGGTTGTTCTCTCCCGTATATGTTCTATCCAGTCTAATACTGCTCTGCGGAGCGGTCATGATCGCGTTCGCAGAATACGAAACGATCTACCGAGAAATCCCCCGCTTCAGCACTTTTTTGCAATCCGGGCATCTCTTCTGGTTTATCGCAATGATTGCGTGCATCAAAGTCCTTCACGAATTGGGACATGCGTTTGCATGCAAGCGATTTGGTGGGGAATGCCATGAACTTGGCGTGCTGCTTCTGGCCTTCACTCCTTGCTTGTATTGCAATGTTTCCGATGCGTGGTTGCTCAAAAATCGTTGGCACCGAATTGCGATCTCCGGTGCAGGAATGTACGTCGAAATTGTCATCGCGTCGATCTGCACATACCTCTGGTTTTGGTCGGTTCCGGGGACTCTGCATACTGTTTGTCTGTATGTGATGGTGATCAGTTCGTTCAGCACGATCCTGTTGAACGGCAACCCCCTACTCCGTTATGACGGATATTATATCCTTTCCGATTTCGTCGGAATTCCGAATCTTCGCAGCCGCTCTCAAGGGCTGGTTCGTTCCTGGCTCGCACGGCTGTTCTTTGGCATCCGAACAGTCGACCCACTTCGGGGACAACCAGATTCGAGAATTTTTCTTGGCACCTACGGAGTTCTTTCTGGCCTCTATATCTGGGTCGTTGTTTTCGCGATTCTGTGGATGCTGTATCAGTTCGCGAAACCATATGACCTGGAGGCAGCAGTTGTGGTGTTGGGAGTTGTGATCCTCTTGCAGCGATTCCTTGGACTATTGACGGGTCTGACGACATATGTGAAAGTTCTCCACAACCAAGGGAGACTGCGAATGATCCGCACAGGGATTGCTATCACCATCGCAATTGTATGTTTATACGGCATTCTCATGTTGAAACTGCCGCGACGGCTCGCCGCACCTTGCATTATTGAAGCCTCTCAAAGCAGCCCCGTTTTCGTCAGCGCGGCGGGGCGCGTGGAATTCATCAGCCTTATCCCAGGCA
>DAOUPA010000707.1 GCA_030626405.1 Planctomicrobium sp. | reverse complement strand
GTCCTACAGAGAAAGCCTAGCCAGTCACTCTGGCCTCGAACCGTACGCTGGTGGTGGTAACATCGCGGGTGTAGCATCGGCAAGAGGAAGCGCAGGCCAGCCATTGAGCTCCGAAATCATCATTTCCGTGTGCCGATCTTGTCCTGACTCGGAGAAGGCAACATCGTTGAAGCCGCTACTTGGCGAGGTTTCGACGGACGCGGCGGAGTCTGAGAACCTGTGCATGCGTAGACATCTCAAGCGCGAGAACCGGGAGATCCTATTGGTTTCCATCGGGGTACGTGAAACGTTCACCTCCCAATGGAACGGTCAGAAAACGTTTCCGACGGTAATGCTGATATGAACGCCAATAGGAAGTCAGATGATCCCATAGTACCTACGAAGCGAGCGAACAAAACCAGAACTCTGGCGGCGGAGCTTGCGGAGGACAGGGGATCACCCAAGGGAAACGCAAACCAGAAGGCCTCGCTAAGGACTCAGTGCCATAACGGCGAGTCGATCAACTGGAATGTGTACGGCGAGTATGGTGAGTGTGAATTCACCTGACCGTTATACCCAAAGGAGGAGCCGTATGAGGTAGTTCCTCACGTACGGGTCTGTGCGGGGGGCGGCCCGAAAGGGCCGTCCCTACCGCGATAGTCTTTGTTGCGAAAAGACTCCCGACCGGCTCTGTAGAAAACGTATTGCCGTAAGAGAATCATAATGTTGTGGGCGAGAACCATCAAGCGGAGGTCGCGGCACTGGCTGTGATAGCTGCGGCCGCGAATGTGGCTGCCTTGGCGACGCTTGATCATAGACATGACCGTCTCGACTTGGGAGCGTTGACAATAGGCGTCGCGATTGAAACGCACTTGCATTTGCCGACGGTAGCGACCGGAAGCGGGCTTCGTCGTCGGCCGCCCATGCTTCGCCGGAATCACCGAGCGAATGTCGTGCTCACCCCGAGCGAATTGGTGATTGCCTTCGGAATCGTAACCGGCGTCGGCCAGAATGGTCGTGATACGAATCCTGGTCAACGCCTGGCCAACCAGCGACTCAAACTCGTTCACATCAGGCTTGGGTCCGCGACGAGCTTCGTAAGCGTAGATGAAATGATTGCTGACGTCCGATACGACGCCCAGTTTGGGATATCGATGATAAGCCACCTTTTTCCAAGAGTCTCCGACCTTTTTGCGACGCTGTGTGAAGTACGCGCTGGCCGAACTGCATTCCAAGCCCGTCGAGTCGATTGCGGCAGTCGGCACGCGCTGGCGTCGTCCCATTTGACGACGCACCGTCTCGTCGAGCAACGTCTTAACAGGCGCCGTTTTGAGCAACCGCTTTGCCGCCTTCTGCAGCGTCGTATAGTGGGGGATTTTCGTCAGTTCGATTGCCTTGGCCAAGTCTCGACAATCGTTCAGCTGGGCGACCGCGCCGCGATAGTCGGTTTTCCAAAACGCCTTGAGAACCAACACGGCAAACAACTGATGCTGCGTGAATTTCTTCGGGCTACAGCGATGCGAATACGCCTTGATCGACCGCTGAGCCACACGCCAGGCTGTTACCGCGACATCCCGCGGCGATTTACTCGTGGTGGACATACATTCAATACGAAAGCGCCCACCTCTTCGGTTCAGCTAGAAAGGCCAGTTTTCTACAGAGCCAGCCTGGCCCCTTTTCGTGGCTTTCGTAGCTGGTTACGTTTTTCTATTCCACTTTAATGTACGAACAGCAGTAGTCAGTAAGTCCTTTGACCTTCAGGCTGAATTTCGATTTCGCAGGAACTTCAAACGTTTCTCCGCTCTTGATCGTTTTCCATCCTTCAGACACGGAGATAAGCACATCGAGATCACCAGAAATGATTTCCATGATTTCTTTCGTGTCCGTGCCAAACTCGTATTCCCCTGGAAGCATTATCCCCAGGGTTTTACGGGAACCATCCGCAAAAATAACCGTGCGGCTCGTGACCTTTCCGTCAAAATATACGCTCGCCTTCTTGACGATTGTTACATCTTTGAATTCTGACATAAACCTCTCTCCCGGGACGACGGCACGCGGCGAGCGCGCCTGCTACTTTACGCTAGGCGCCGGCGGGCTCTAGCTCCTTCTTGCGCTCTTCGATTACTTCGCGCTGGAGGTTGCCGGGCAGGCGGCGATACAAGGCAAACTCCATGGTGAACGTGCCTTGGCCTTGCGTTAGGCTGCGCAGGTCAGTCGAGTAGCCGAAGACCTCGGCCAGCGGGACTTGACCTTCGATGCGGGTCATGGGGCCGATCATCTCGGTGGTGGTGATCATGCCGCGTCGACCGGTGAAGTTGCCCACCACAGGGCCCTGGAACTCGGTCGGAATTTCGATCTCGATCCGCATGACGGGCTCAAGCAGCACGGGCTTCGTCTTCTTAAACATCTCCCGCATGCACAAGCGAGCACATGCCTGAAGGCCATTTCCGAGCTATCCACCTCATGGTAGGTGCCGTCCTTAACGAAAACACTCAGCCCAACCACTGGGAAGCCGGCCACCGGGCCCTTCAGCAACGTTTGGCGGAATCCTTTTTCGATGGCCGGTATATACTCTTTGGGAATCCGACCGCCGGTAACCTTTTCCTCGAACACAAAGCTTTCCTCGGCGTCTTCTGGCAACGGGGAAAGCTTGCCGATGATGTGGGCGTATTGGCCCGACCCACCGCTCTGCTTACGGTGCTTGATATTGAAGTCGACCTCCTGCGTGGGCGACTCGCGATAGTT
>DAOUPA010000558.1 GCA_030626405.1 Planctomicrobium sp. | reverse complement strand
TGTCGTTCGCGGTCAGGAAGAAACATTTGATCGCTACGATTTGATGAGCAAGACGGTAGGGTGGGTGAAGTTCGTTAACTGATATTGATGGTGGGTTACGCAAGAAAACACGAACACCCTCGACGCATTGATCACCGGTGATGTTGAGAACGTAACCCACCAACGAATCAACGGCTTGCTTCACCCACCCTACGTTGATTCAATGAGTAAGCAACAACAAAAACGGACATAGAAACGGAAACCCAATGAGCGGACTGAGTGAGCAATATCGAATCAACCACCCTGAGAACATTCACAGCCCTGGCGTCGTCGTCTTTCGTGATCTTGTCGAGAAGAATCTGAAAACGATGATCGATCTTGCTGGCGACATCAATCGACTTCGCCCGCATTGTAAAACACACAAGATGTCAGCGGTCACGAAAATGCAAATCGCCGCCGGGATCACCAAACACAAGGCAGCAACTTTCGCCGAAGCAGAAATGCTCGCCGATGCTGGTGCGGAAGATATTTTCCTCGCCTACAACATCGTGGGACCGAACATTCAGAGATCGGTGAATTTTCGACTCAAGTATCCCGATGTGAAATTCTCGGTGACAGCAGACGATCCAGCACTGATCGAACAACTTGGTCAGGCGATGGTTGCCGGGGATACCGATATCGATGTTGTGCTCGACATCAACCCTGGTCGCGACCGCACTGGTTGTCCTGTCGGAGATGAGGCGCACAAACTCTACCGGAAAATTGCAGAGACCGATGGCCTCAACCCCGCCGGACTGCACCTGTACGATGGTCAATTGCATCAAAAAGATTTGGAGGAACGCAAAGCCGCTGTCGAAAATTATTGGGAGACGATCTCCACTTTTCGTGATCAACTTGAGGCCGATGGGTTGCCGGTTCCGAAAATCGTCTGCGGTGGGACAGTGACGTTCTTGGCATACACGGGGATGGATGATCCTGCGATTGAATTAAGTCCAGGGACATGCACGTTTCACGACACGAACTACAACGACTCATACCCCGATCTGCAAATTTTCACGCCAGCGGCGTTGCTGTTAACGCGAGTCATCAGTCGGCCGACAGAGAATCGCGTGACGTTTGACGTTGGGACGAAAGGAGTCGCTTCCGACCCTCCAATGGGAGAGCGACTCTTCCTCCCGGAAATTCCCGATGGCGTTCAGGTTCTCCAGAATGAAGAACACCTCGTCGTCGAAACCAACGATGCTGGCAAGTTTCAACCAGGTGACTGGACCCTCGCAATTCCGCGCCATGTTTGCCCAACATCGGCCTTACACAAAGAAGTGACCGTCATCGCAGATGGCGAAATCGTCGACACCTGGGAAGTGACCGCGCGAGACCGGTGTTTGACGATCTAGGAGGCGTTTTGTATTAGAGCACTTTTCGTATTGGTGTTCGCGTTCTGCCTCGTGGAGACAAGCGTTTACACTGTTGAAAAACATTTTTCACGGGCACAGGAAAGAGCAATCTGCTCTAGCGTGGTGTTAAAACCTCTGCAATGAATTCAACCCAATCTGGTGGCTCAATGATTTCAATCTTCAGGGGCATTCGGCGCGGACAATTTGTGGACGGGAGTCTCCAGGAAGTTTGGAGGGATTTTTCCTGATTGGGCCATTTGTTGAACGAGTTTGAGTAGTTCGGCATCGGCGGCGAAGAGGTTTTCCTGTTGAGCTGAGCGGAAGATTTCTTCGAACTTGGGGAGTTCTAGATCGACGAGATCGCTCTCGTTGTCTTCGCGCATGCGATCGGTGAACATCACACCATCGAGGTGGTCTGATTCGTGTTGAACAACGCGGGCGGGGAGTTCAGAAAGATCCATTGCGAAGCCCTGACCAGAAAGGTCGTACGCTTCAATCGTGACTTCCTCTGCCCTGCGAACGTCTCCGTACAGCCCTGGTAAACTGAGGCAGCCTTCTTCGCCGATTTCGTTGCCTCTGCGTTTTTTCATGACTGGATTGATGAAGACGAGTTCTTCATCCGGGTTGTCAGCACGCGCTGCGAGATTGACAAGGAAGAAGCGAAAAGGAAGTCCAACCTGATTTGCTGCGAGGCCAATGCCGTTCGCCTCATACATCAATTCGAACATTCTGCGAATGACCTTCCGCAGTGTGCCATCAATTTGTTGAACATCGACAGACTTGAATTTTAGAGCTGGATGTGGGTAGTGAACGATTTGCATGCGAATGTATAACGTTGAGATAAAAGCGTATCTGTCTTCAAGTGACAGCATCTATTGATTTCGCGTCCGCAGACGCAGGGAAGAGCAACTCGTTTCATTGTCCTCTTTCGAGCCAATTGTTGCAAAGCATGATTGATCTCGAACTGGTAGAATGTGGTTTTCTCAATTGGCGGTTGGCTAATTCTGACCGTGCATCTGACGTGGAGGGTAACCTGTCCAGGCAAGGGGTTTTGCGAGTTTGTCGGATTCTTTCGTTTCCAGCGATCTGAGAACTTCCAAAACAGTTCGGTTTTTGGCGAGTTCCCCGCTGAGTTTCTTGAGAACTTCAGAAGGGACATTGATGCCACCCGCTCCGACGCCTCCTTCGAGATATTTCCCTTTCTGATCAAAAACGGCCCAATACACAGTTCGGGAATGCCCTTTGGCTCCATCACGAGCCTTTTCAGCAGGTTTTCCTTTGACCCGTTGTCCACTCACCTGATACAAGTCGCGACGCTCAAAAATGATCGCAATCACGTTCCAGTCTTTGCCACCGAACAATCCCATAATCGACTTCTCCAAAGACAAACGGACCTCGCCGAAACTCATTGCGGGGTCCACAATCTGTACGGTTTTCACCAGTTTATTGTGCCCACGATCAAGTCTGACACGTTTCTCACAGTATCATCCCTCGACACCAAATGTGTCACACTTTACCAAGAACAGTGTACATTGGAGTCGAGTTGAGTTCTGCGGTCAATCGTGTGCGTCGAGCACTTCGCATCATTTCAGAAGAAACGTGCGACCGAATGCGGAATGGTCCTGGAGAGCGGTCTCTTCAAAAGCGTTCGGCGTCGAGACCTGTGCTTGTGGAGGTTTCCGTTTCAAGTGGCATTGGGACTGTGAAGGATTCTTCGTCGATGACGGGACGTGCCGCTTCGATCGTGACTGGTCCGTCAGTATTGAGCACTTCCTGAGTGTTCAGTGCGAGCGGTTGACCACCAACGGAAATCGCGGAAATTTGCATTTGTGATGGTGTGGTGATCGAAATCGGACCACGTCCTAGTGTGCTGTTTTTGCCTTGCAGTTCGAGCCGAATGACTGTGTCATCTGGATAAGTGAACGCCAATTCAATTTGAGGTTCAGACATCTTGCCACCGATTGGAGATCCCCATTCAACACGTTTGGCAAATCGCAAATCGTAGAAGCCATTTCGAGTTGCAACCTGAGGGTCTTCAAGAACGCGCCCTCCCTGAATCACTTCGAAACTGGCGAGATGGAGTTGCCATGCAAAGCCGACTCGCAGAGTGAGTTCATCGTGTCCGAATCGGTTTTGAGGATAAGCGGAAAGTGATGCCAAAATGTTTCTCATCACATCCGGAGGAGTATTCTTCGCCCCAACAAGTGCCGCACAGCGAAGAAGAACTGGTGCCGGGAGGTGGGCAACCGCCTTTTTGTCGTTGAGGAGCTTGACGAGCTTTTGTTCTTCACGTGAGTAATAATAAAGTGCTGCGAGAAAGACGGTGCTTTGAGATTCCTCAAGGTCAACGTCCAGGTTTCGGAGAATCGCGTCTTCTGCTAATGCCATTCTACCGTGCCGTTGAAGAATTCGAGCAGCGATGAGATTTGCTTCCCACACATCCGGGGAGTATTCAAGAGCCTTCTTTGCAGAGGCGACAGCCTGATCATCTCCCATAAAATCTTGTATGGCAGCCTTATTAGCCATGGCGGTTGCAAGCATATCGTCTTTACGAAAATGCCCTTGTCCGATGGAATCGAGATAAGAGTAAGTCTCGACGGCTTCGGTCAGTTTTCCAAGTTCCTGCTGTGTTCGGCTCAGGTAGTACCAATAAGGGGGATAGGCTTGCATAAATGGTTCCATGCGAGTGAGAATCCGCAGCCGAGTTTCCAGATCTTCTTCAGCAACGGCAGATTCGAGTTCGTCGAGATCGTCTCCTCGAACAAGCCAGCGATCGGGGATATTCTTCTTTCTGGCCATTTCCCAGAAAGTGTCCATGAGTTGGTTCGACCTTTTCAAAAGGCCGTTGATTTCGACCTTCTCGATTTTCAATATGTCAACGTCTCGCTTATATGTCTTGTTGCGGTAGTCCC
>DAOUPA010000640.1 GCA_030626405.1 Planctomicrobium sp. | reverse complement strand
CGGACAATTTTGGAACGAGAATTCTACCTACACGTCGCAACAACGAAAATCCTTGATCATGTTGACGACTCTGGGAAGAACGCCCTGCTCATTTCCACTGAACTTAAAAAGATCGTCCCAGAGCGAACCGCACTGATCGAACGATATGCTAAAATCGGACTGAAGTACAAAAGTGATCTTGTTTCAATAATGACTCAACAAGAAATGCTCGATCTCGCTGGTCAATTTGAGAAACGAAATGAGACCGAAAAAGCGATTGAGACAAAGAGAAACTGGCTCAAAGCACGTGAGCGATTCTACTCAGACGATGGGGCTCGAGGACTCGTAGATTTGGCGGAAGAATGGATTCATCTTCTTAACGACCGGCCGACTGCTGCCAAGTTTTATATCGCAGCCTGGAAGCAAAACTCTCAATACCCTCTCGTTGCGTCGTGGTTAACGCAGAATGGTTATGCTCTCCACAAAGGAGAATGGGTTTCCAAGGAGTTGGTCCCTCCTACGCGCGAATCTGCCATGGACAAAGCGATTCGTGAAGGACGAATCGAGAAGGGAATGACGACAACACAGGTCAAAACTGCCATGGGAGTCGCGCCCGATTCGATTGTTCGCTTCGCCACAAACGGGAAAGTAACCGAACTATGGCTTTATGAATCCTCACAAACAGTCATCCGATTTTCCTGGAGCCTGGGAAGCGAATCATCGATTGTAGAGTCGATCCGGTCTATTACGCTGCGGAGCAAGTAACTCTTTAGCGACTCCAGTCGAATCCAATGTCCAGCGCAATCGCTGAGTGTGTCAACGCGCCAACACTAATTCGATCCACTCCGGTCGCCGCAATTGATGAAATCGTATCAAGTGTGACTCCACCTGAAGCTTCCAGTAGAACTTCCGGTGCCTGCTGATCTCGCTGGATGACAGCCTCACTCAGTTGATCTGGATTCATATTATCTAGCAAAATAATGTCCGGTTTGGCTGGCAAGACGTCGCCGAATTGTTCGATTGTGTCCACTTCAATTTCTAACACCTTCTCGCAGTCAATTGAACTACGGACATGCTCAATTGCGTTTCTTAAAGAAAGTGATTTCTCATTTCTCCACCACGCAAGATGATTATCTTTGATCAACACTGCATCAAAGAGCCCCATACGATGGTTGCTCCCTCCCCCGCAGCGGACCGCATATTTTTGGAGTTCGCGCAAGCCTGGCAACGTTTTTCGAGTATCCAGAATTTCTGACTTGGTCCCTGCAACGGCATCAACAAAGCGGTGAGTGAGAGTCGACGTTCCGCTAAGCATGGTCAGGAAGTTCAGCGAAATTCTTTCTGCCGTCAAAAGAGATCGCATCGGCCCGCTGATTTCCGCAATCACGCTGCCAGGGTTCAGAACGTCCCCATCTTTAAGTTGAGGAGTGTAACTCACATTTGAATCAAAATATGAAAACACATCCTGAGCGATTCGGTTTCCACATAGAACCCCTTCTATTCTGGCAACAACACTGATTTGACCGACTGCCTCTTCTGGCACAAGAGCGTTTGTCGTGAGATCAGTAGACTGAGCTAAATCTTCGAGGAAAGCTTCGCGGATTAACCTTTGGGCCGCTTTTATTTCCGAACTAGACATTTCCTGGAGTAGCATAATTTGCTCTTCGTCGAGTGAAACACTTTTACTTCAGAGTCAGTTGAAATCAACCTTCGTGTCGTTTCAAAGCTTGCTGCGCAATCGTTTCCAAGTGTTGAAAATTGTCGCAATATGCACTGTATCTCATTTGCTTGCGAACATCTTCGGTCAATGCCTGCCCACCGACAACCAGCGTGACATCGTTGTCGAACGCCAATGAGGAGAGTCGCTCGAATTGTTCAAGAAATGGATTCAATTCACGAATCACTGAAACGCTCACCCAGAACAGTTTTGGTCTAGTGTCACACAAAGCGTGGCTCAATGATGAAAAGGGCAGCATGTTCCCCAACGAAGTCGCTCGCCAGCCAAGATCTCTCAAGACGAGTTCCACCATTGATGATGCAAGTGTGTAAGGGTCTCCGTCGACAGTTCCACCGACAGCAATTGGAGCATTCGCTGAAAGTTCTGGAAAGATTCGGCGAACTTCATGCATCACACGCTGGCAAAGTTCACATGATCGCCGTTCGTGATAAACGGCGATCTCTCCGTCCTCCCATTTCTGGCCGACTTTTTCAAAGGCTTTTGACAAAACTTCATCGCAAATCTCGCTCATCGGATATTTTGCGAGGTAGAGATTCAGAGTCACTTCGACACAAACAGCTTCTTCACCCGCAACGAGAGCGGCAAGAAGTCGGCTGCGTTCATTTTGAAGCTTCCGTTCGCCACCACCTGTCGTTGCTGGAGGAAGCCCAAGCAATTCTGGATGGTGAATTTCGTGACCCGACTCACGTAGAAATGTGAGCACTCCACTCACTGGAATCCGACGGTGTCCACCAGCGGTATAGACTGTCGGAATCTTTCCTTTATCGCACCAACGCTTGAGGGATGATTCACTCACGTCGATGGCCTGCGCAACTTGTCTGGGTGAAACGAGTTCCTTCACGATTCGATCTTGCTGTCTTCAAAGGGAGAGAAAAGAGTGAACTCCAACTGCTCAGCTTATCAAGATGTGAGCCACAGTGGAAAGAATGCCACCCAATCACAGAGTTGACCTGATGCGAATTGACGAATCAGAGTTCGTCTTCGATGAATTGAACGTCCGAAATCCCATCGAGAGGGAGCGGCAACGTTTTCGGCAACTTGGAACGTGTCCAATCGACGCCAGCATCCCGTCCATCATTCCCGGCCTTCAGGGCAGGATTCGTAAAGCCGTCTTCATCTCCTTGAAGATGGAAAGCGACTGGCTGCACTGTATGGAGCAACGAAATCGAAACGGGAATTCGCTCAAACATATTGAGATCCGTGAGTTGCTCGAGAGTTGCCCCCAGTCCTCGCTGCGAAACGACTTGAGGCTCGCGTCTTAATGAGGACTCGACACTGAAGATCGGCCCCGACGATTGTACAAAACTCCGATCAGATTGCGATCGCCACTGAATTTTTTCAATGAGCAAATCTGCATCGAGGTGTCCAGAAACATCCACCAGAGAATGTTCGCTTCGATTCACTCGAATCACACTTCCTCGAACATCAATGGTCATCATTTCGAGGTTGCCGTGGTCGCCAGTCGTTGCAGAAAGTAGGCCATCACCCGTCAATGCGGTCACATGATTTAATACTAATGACGTACTCGGTTCGGCCTCAGTCCCCATATTCGTAACCATCGAGTTGGAGCCGTCTAACCGATGAACCGCCCCACTGATTGCCAACGCCGACTCTTCGACGCGAACATCCAGAGGGTGCAAATCAAGCTGCTTCACAAGATCCATCTGCCCCCGACAAATTGAATCTCGGATCCGAATGGTCGTTGTTCGCTCAGACATTCGCTCTGGCATGAAATTCGGATTATCTG
>DAOUPA010000304.1 GCA_030626405.1 Planctomicrobium sp. | reverse complement strand
TTTGCCAACCAAACTCTTCGTGATTGTAAATACAGAAATGCCTCATCTCTTTCTTCAGGGTTTGGTGAACAATCTCCGTCATCTGCGGTTCAGGCTGTAGCAAATCAATCACTTGTTGGAGGAGTACGATGAAGATCTTTGTGACAGGAGCCAACGGGCTCATCGGAAAACGGCTCGTCGAGTCCTTGAGACAATCCGGGAATGAGGTCACTCGACTCACGAGAAGGCCTCCAACCAGCGACGATGAACGGCAGTGGGATCCTCAAGCAGAAAGCATGGACTCATCTGTATTTAGCGGCTGCGATGTCCTCGTACACCTAGCGGGGGAAAACATCGGCGAAGGCCGCTGGAATGAGAAGAAGAAACAGAGGATCCGCGAGAGTCGAGTTGCCTCAACAAACCTGCTGGCTAAGACAATTGCGGGCATGACTCCAAAGCCGCAGGCATTCATCGTTGCTTCCGCTATCGGATACTACGGAGATCGCAGCGACGAAGTTCTCACGGAAGACAGTACCGCCGGTGAGGGATACCTCGCAGACGTCTGCAAGGACTGGGAACTCGCCGCCGATCCCGCTCGAGATGTGAACATCCGCACCGCTCACATCCGCACAGGCGTTGTCCTGGCTAAAGAAGGGGGCGCTCTGAAATCGATGCTAACTCCATTCAAACTGGGAGTCGGCGGTATCATGGGAAATGGCAAACAGTACTGGAGCTGGATTTCCATCGAAGACATCGTACGACTGTTTCAATTTGCCGTCGAGAACGAATCCGTCGCAGGTGCAATTAATGGAACAGCCCCGAATCCGTGTACGAACAAAGAATTCACCAAGGCTCTAGGCAAAGCGATCTCCCGGCCAACAATCTTCCCCATGCCCGCCTTTATTGCCAAAATTTTACTAGGCGAAATGGCAAAGCCGCTCATCCTGGCAAGCGCCCGCGTTGTTCCGGAAAAAGCACAGAAACTCGGGTTCGAATTCAAACAGACAGAACTGGTTGAGGCTTTTGGCTCACTGAATCTGTGAATCATCGGAATTAAAAACCCTTAGTTCAATGGCAGAGCAGAGGAGGGAATCTTGTTTCTAATTCGGCGACCAAGTGAAGCCTTCATCCAGCAAACAATTGAAACGCAAAGTCAACGACCGGTGACATACCCAGGCACCTGTCTAGGTTGGACAAAGGAATCGCGCTGCCCTGTCGGTTTTGCGAAGAACCAGTGGCAGTACATCATCGGTCAGGGCGAAGAAGATTATCATTCCGCAAAACAGGCGTTGAACGAATGGAGAATGCTGAACTTCGATTGGTTCCAGTTGGTGAGACACCCTGAATTTCCGAGTCAAGGAGGAACTCTCTGCACATTGGTTCGGACAATGGGGATTTACTCCTTGAACGTCGCAAGAATTGTTTACGTTGAGGATGACAGCCAAGGGCATCGATTTAGTATCGGTTACGGCACGCTACCAGAGTATCCTCTTTCTGGTGAAGAGAGACTGACCGTCTGTCTTGATCCTGACACCCAAAATGTGATCTACGAAATTTTCTCGTTTTCACGACCTGCCTCCTGGCTTGTTCAACTCGGTAGCCCGTACGTTCGTCGGGTCCAAAAAAAATTCTGCACCGATTCCAGTATCGCTATGAAAACAGTTACGCAGGGTGGAGAATAACAGAACATCGGTCCGCACAGCGGACCCTACGTCTGGCGAAAAACTCCGCTCTACTCCGCTTCTTCTTTCGTCGGCTGTGGCACCACATGCTTGAGTTGAAGAAACAGGAACCCGCCCAGCAGCATGATTGCGGCACCGGTCCAGTATGGACCTGCCGGGTATTTTTCGACCATTGATAACCCGATGATTGGGCCGAGGATTCTTGCTAGCGACGAGAGGCTTTGACCGACGCCGAGGATTCCTCCCTGCTCGTCGTCCGAAGCAAGTCGGGAGAGAAGCGATTGCAGCGAAGGGGTGACGAACGAAAATCCGACCACGGCTAGTGGCAGAACGCCGTAGAGCATCGCGATCGATCGCCACTCACCGGACAATCCAATAAGTGCCAGACCGACCGTCATGAAAACTGCTCCGCTGAGGGCCATTTTGTATTCCCCCAACTTCGGAACCAGCCGGCGCACAAGGACTCCCTGACTGATCGTCAAGACGAGACCAATGTAGGCGAAGACGTAAAAGTTGTATCGCGGAGAGATCCCCAGTCGCCGCGTTAAGAGAGAGAGAGCAGTCTCAAACTGAGCCAGTGACAGCGTGGAAATGAAAATCCCGATCAGCACAATCGCGACGGATCGTGTTTTGAGAAGGCGCGTCAACTGACCGACATCCAGCCACTTGTGAGTCGCAGGTTTTGACTCCGGATTGAGAGACTCCGGCAGCATAAAGATTGCAAATAACAACGCGATTGCAGAGAACACAGACGCGACATAACCCGGTGCAGCACTCGGAGCCGGGTTCACGTCGATCTCTGGATCAGCAATCGCGGCACGCAACAGGCGTTCGTCTTCCTCCACAAATGGATCGATCCCGCGTATCTCGGCGACCAGTTCGTCAACTTCGCTTTCCGTGTAACTCTCTTGGGCTTCCACAACAACGAGTTGCTCGCGCGTCAAATTCACAACAGATTCTGCCGAAACGAATCCGGCACCAATCAATGGTCCAAATGTAAAACCAATCCCAAATGCAGCACCAATAAGTGCCATCCCTTTCGCCCGATCTTTCGGACCGGTGACATCGGCAATGTAAGCCTGTGCCGTTGAGATCGTTGCCCCTGCAATCCCGGCTGCGATTCGCGTAACGAAAAGCCAGGTCAGCGCGCTCAGTCCCAGCAGCACGCCACCACGACCGAGTGACGTCGCATACCCGAACAACGCGTAAGAAACCGTTGATCCGACCAGCCCCACTATCAGCACTGGACGTCGACCAATTCGGTCAGAAATGCGGCCCCAGATCGGCGCAAAGATGAACTGCATCGCCGAAAACGAAGCCATCAGCAAGCCGAGTTGCAGCCCGCTCGCCTCGAAATGCAGCCCGTACCGAGGCAACAGCGGCATCACGATCCCGAACCCGAGCAGGTCGATAAAAACCGTAACAAAAACCAGAAGCAGACCAGCTTTACGAGACTTGGGCACGTTTCACTCTATGATCGGAAGGTATGGACGATTGGAATTGCAACACAATAGAAGGAACTTTAAGCCGTGTCGAATGAACGGTGTTGCCAGTAAAAGACAAATCCTGAGCCAAGACACAATAAAACCATACTCAATCTACTCTCAAGAGCGAGAATTGCGGTCGCGTAAGGCGTAAAGCGGTGGCACGAATCACTTTCCGCCACTATCTTATCAACACATCGGGTTTCGTAGCCGAACTCTTCAGAATTCGGTCGATGTGATATCAGTAGAAGAATCGAACGCTCATTTCGAGGAACATTCTGAGATGACAATCTCGGTTGAAGAATATTTTACAACACGGAAAGACGACCGCAAAAAAGAAACGCGGTATCTGAACGTCATCAATAAAGACTCCTGCACAAGTTGCCAATCTTGTGCAACGGTTTGTCCGGTGGATTGCATCTACGAAGTCCATAGCCCATTCCCCGGCGAGAGCTACCATCAAATCGACACATCCCGATGCATCGGCTGCCAGATGTGTTACCGGTCTCCACAGGACAGTAACGATCATTACACAATGACAATCTGTCCCTGGAATGCGATCGACATGCTTCACAATCCCAATGTGAAGCCAAAGGATACCTCAGTCTTCATGCCTTACTGGAAAGGCAGCGAAGAAGACGTTCCGTGGCAAAAAATCGAAGAATACGGCTATCAACTTCGTCTGGACGGCTTGGTCATCCTGCCGGTCGGTCGCGAGGACTTGACCTCTATCCTTGACTGGCTTTCCAAGCCAGAGTGGCTCTTCTCCGAAGATGGCGAAACCATCGCAATTGCCTCAGTCACGACAAGTGACGACGAAAAAGTTTCCTACACAGCTTCAGAAGAAGGGCAAGATCTGCTCGACTGCATCTTCGATGGCTGGGACCGAATCTTCATGGATTAGAAACGGACAGTTCTCCGGTATCCCTTTCTTCCATCTCTTGCATACCCGTCAAGCGGCACCAAATCCCAAACAGTCCGACGGTTGCGAGCAAGTGGATCGGGAACAGAACTGGCACCAGGAACCGACCTTCGACGGACCATGTCATCCCAATCGCGAACAGGTTTGTTGCCAGGATTGCCAGCATCAACGGAGTCGTTGACGTTCTCCAGCACGTGATTCCACCGACACATGCCAGTATCAAAATGATTGCCTCTGTCACATTTCGTGGACGGCATTCCTGCCAGATTTTGATCGGAATCAGCGCAGCTGATTTCACCGGATGAGCCAGCGCCCATTCCATGGCTTTCGCTTTGCTCCAGTTCGCTTTGGCGATTTCCTGCTCAAGGTGTGTTTGCGAATCGTCAATCACATCATCGAAAAAACCTTCGTGGTCGAGATTGATCCACAAACCGCTTGATTCCCAAATCTCATCACCAAACGACGCCGAGAGTTGAACCAACCCTTGCGTTCCCAGCGGCATGAATTCTCCGGTGACCTGAACATTGCGCACAGCCCATGGAGAGGCAACCACTCCAACCCCGAAAAGAAAAACCGCTGCCGCCACCAATGATTGCCGGAGATTGCTTGTCAGTTGATGAGCAATCCACAGGACGATTAACGACATGCCTGGAATCCAGAGCACGATCATTGTGCGAGCCAGTAGTGAGAAGCCAAAGGCAACTCCGACGATCATGGAGTACACCCAGACCGCGCGCAGCGTCGGTTTCTTCAATTCGTAAAATCGAATCAGAATCACGCAGATGATTGAAGTGAGAAAGAGCGACATCGATTCGGTCAGAATTGCTCGACCATATAAGCGCGTGCGGACATCAACGGCAATGAACAGGGCAACTGAAATGAACACCGATGACCAGCCGTAACGGGGATAGAGTGTTATCACGAGAAGCGCGAGGGTCCCTGCCATGAATGCAGCATCCATCATTCTGGTTGCCGCAAGCTGACGACCGAAGCAGCGATTAAGAATGCTCATCGCAAATGGATACAGCGGCGGTCGGTACGTCACAATCCATTGTTGTGGAGGCCCCAATTGAAAGCGTTCTGCCTCGAGCGCTGCGAAATCGTACGGTCTGCGAAATACTGCGTCGCCGGTGTTCACCTGAAAACCACGACCGTTCGCCAGTTCCCAGCCGATCGAGTCGTAATCGACTTCGTCACCCGACGTCGATGGAGGCACACCGAGGCCAAACTTCACCTCATAATAGACAACGAAAGTCGACCAGCACAGCAAAAAAGTCCCCACGGCAACAGCCCATATCGGAGGTTTCCTCACCCATTGTTTGATCGTTGCCGGAGAGTTTGTTTCCATCACACAGGCTGCCCTGTATGCAAAATTTCGCGCAGAACACGGTCCACCGTCTGAGATGTTTCAACCTGCATGTACTGACAATTCGTTTCGCCAGCGATCTTCCGCACGTCGTTCAGAAATTGTCCAAATTCCTTGAGGTAACCAGAGCGAATCGATTTCGCCATCACCCGACTCTCTCCCGCTCCTTCCAAGTCTTGGAAGAGCATACTCCCTTCGAATGGAAAGTTCAGTTCTGCAGAATCGAGGACGTGAACCAACCGGACGTCGCACTCTTTTCTCCGTAACAAGGTGAGTGCACGTTTCAGTGGAACAAGCTCTCCGAAAGCATCGCTTAATAGAAAGACGATGGACCGCTCAGGAATACGCTCGACAGACGTTTGCAAGCTGCTCCAGGCTTCATCGTCTGAAACATCGTGAGACGGCGATCCTGCATCCTTATCGATGATTGTTTGTAACCTCTCGATCAGTTCGCTGGCTCCTGCCATCCCACGAAAGGAGCCAGCAACCGATTCGGTATTTCCGTCAAAGCTGAGCAGCGCAGCCTGATCTTGTTGATAACAGGCAATCCATCCGATTGCCGCCGCCAGACAGGCGGCATATTCCAGCTTACTCATCGCAGACTGCCCGGACTGATATCGCATCGATCCGCTGACGTCCAAAAGCATCCACGCCTGAAGTTGGTTCTCATCTTCGAATTGACGAACATAAAACCGATCACGCCGAGCGTAGAGTTTCCAGTCCAGAAAACGGACATCATCGCCGGGAGAATAATCACGATGCTCAGCGAAGTCGACCGAGAAGCCTCGCTGGTTTCCTCGGTGAGTCCCTGTCAAAACACTCTCGACAAGAGTTCGCGCACGCAGCTGCAGAGATTCCATCTCCACCAGCGACTCAGGAGTGAGCAGTTCCGCAGCCATGCTCTAGCCCACTTTCGAAATCATACGTTTCAGCAGATTCTGAGCTGGCTGATGACCAGGGCTCGGTACGATCTCCAGCAATTTCTCAATCAATTGATTTGCCGAGAGACCGTCAGCTTCCGCATTGAAGTTCAACACGAGTCGATGACGTAAGACGGGCGCCAACATCGCCTGAATATCCTGAGCCGTTGCCAGATCGCGACCACTGATTGCCGCGTGTGCTTTAGCTGCGAGAACAAGCCATTCTGACGCCCTTGGCCCCGCTCCCCAACTCAGGTATTTACAGATCTCATCCAACGTATCGTCTTGTTGTGTACGCGTTGCTCGAACAAGTGCAATGGCGTAACGAATGTCATGCTCCGCCATCGGAACTGCTTGAATCGTTTCTCGAAAACGAACGAGTTGATCCCCGCCAACAACTTTATTCAAAGTCGATACGTAACGTTGCGTTCGACGCCGTACAATTTCGAGTTCATCGTTTTCGTCAGGATAATCAACGCGTATCTCCAGCATGAACCGATCAAGCTGAGCTTCCGGCAGCGGGTACGTCCCTGCTTGCTCAATCGGATTTTGAGTCGCCAAAACAAAAAACGGATCAGGCAATGTATGCCGTTTTCCATTCGCTGTGACCTGCCGCTCCTGCATCGCTTCCAACAATGCCGCTTGTGTTTTCGGTGGCGTACGATTGATCTCGTCGGCGAGAAGAATTTGCGTGAAGATTGGCCCTGGAATAAAACGAAAGTCTCGACTCCCGGTCGTCCGGTCCTCTTGAATCACTTCCGTCCCTGTAATATCCGCAGGCATCAGGTCCGGAGTAAACTGAATACGATTGAATGACAGCCCCAAAACCTCAGACAACGATTTCACCAGCATTGTCTTCGCCAGCCCCGGCACACCCACCAGCAAAGAGTGCCCACCTGCCAAAAGCGAAATCAAAATCTGGTCGATGACTTCCTGCTGACCAACAATCACCTTCGCCAACTCCTCACGAAGCTGCCCGGTGGAATCTTGCAACTGCCGCAGATCGTCTAAAGTCGGCTCTGGTGTTTCTTCACGAGTTGTCATACTTGCTTCGTTCAACTCTCGGTGATCCCTGGAATCTGATGTTGTTTACAATACATTATCATAGACATTTAAGTCTGACATTGTGAACCAGTGACGAAGAAACTACCTCAAATCGCTCACTCAACCGCATAGCGTCATTAGAATCGGAAAGGAAACTCGACAGACAGACGCCCCAGTCGGTACAGTGAGTCCTCCGCGCAACGCCTCCATTAAAATTATCAATCAAATGAGAAGTCTCCTATCGGGAGGTGCTCCGAGATTGAAAACCTTCCTTCGCTTTCTGTTTCCTCAGGTGTCGGGCTGATGAGCCTGCTCCGACTGAAAGACCCTGCCATGAATCTTCAACGTCGACAATTTCTCTCTCATTCATTAGCGTCAATGCTGATCACGTTACCGGAATTAAGTCGTCGCACTCTTTTTGCGGACTCGCTTGTGGCATCTGAAAAACATTTTGAAGTTGTCGACGTCAAACGGACGACTGTGAAGCTGGAATATCGACCAGCTCCTCGGCGCAATATGGATCGTGAACTCCCTCATTGGAGATACATCGAAATTTGCGATGTGACGCTCAAGTCTGGGATCACCGGCACTGGCGAGACTCTCCTCTACTATACCTGGGGTGTCCCGGACGATGAGGATGTGGCCAGAGTCGTCGGAAAAAGCGCGATCGAAATGATGTGGGATGATTCACTTGGAGCCGGATTGCAGATGGCCCTCTTCGATGCGGTCGGTCGAACGGCGGGAGTTCCGGTTCATGCACTGTTCGGAAAACAGGTTCACCAGCAGACGCCTCTCTCCTGGTGGAACATCGACACGACTGCCGAAGACATGGCAAGCGAATGTCAGCTCGCAGCGAGCATGGGATACATGTCGTACAAAACGAAAGGACGCCCCTGGTTTGATGTCTTTGACCAAATGGATGCCGCGACCGAAGGTCTGAGTGATTCCTTCAAGATTGATATGGACTTTAATGACACGCTCCGCGATGCCAAGCGCGGTCTGCCGATTCTGAAACGGTTGGACAGGTATCCTCAAACGGACATTTTTGAATCACCAA
>DAOUPA010000602.1 GCA_030626405.1 Planctomicrobium sp. | reverse complement strand
GCTGAGACTGCTGAATGACATTTTAGATTTCTCGAAAATCGAAGCGGGCAAACTGGAGTTGGAAATGGTCGATTTCAACTTGCGAGACTGTGTGGCGATGGCAGGACAAACTCTCGCCAGTCGAGCCGCGGACAAGGGTTTGGAACTCGCGTGCCGAATTGATCCTGAACTTCCAGATCATCTCATCGGTGACCCAGGCCGACTGGGACAAGTTCTTGTGAATCTGGTGGGAAATGCTGTGAAATTCACAGATCACGGGGAGGTCGTCATTGAGGTTACCGGCAAACGAAGTACGAATGGAGATGCTTTATTACACTTTGCCGTTCGCGACACCGGAGTCGGAATCCCACAAGAAAAACAAGACAAGATTTTCAGCGTCTTCAGTCAAGCCGATGCATCCACAACCAGGCGGTTCGGGGGCACAGGACTCGGGCTGACGATTTCTCGTCAACTCGTGGAGATGATGGGAGGGAAAATTGAAGTCAAAAGCGAAGTCGGCCAGGGTTCAACATTTTACTTTACAGCACCGTTCGAATTACAGACCTCATCCACTCAAAAAACGACAATAGATTATTCACAACTCGCGGGAATGTCCGTGCTGATTGTTGATGACAATGAAACGAACAGGCGCATCTTCGAAGAAATCTTCAAAAGCTGGAAGATGAAGCCAACAGCTGTCTGCGATGGCTTTTCCGCTTTGGCGGATTTAAAGAGAGCCGCTAGTGCTGGACACCCTTTCCAACTTGTACTCCTTGATTGCATGATGCCGGAAATGGACGGTTTTCAGTTAGCCTCACAGATTCGGGAAAATCCAGAACTTGCTGATTGCACTCTCGTAATGGCCTCTTCATCTGCTGGCTCTGACGATGTTGAAAAATGCCGCCAGCTGGGAATTGCTCGCTATATGTTGAAGCCAGTCGTTCAGTCCGAATTGTTGGAGACGATTTTGGAAACAGTCGGCCAGTCATACACAGACGTGACACGATCTCTTTCGGAGAATATCGAGGAGAAGATCGCCGGTGCATCACTTGAGATCCTGTTGGTTGAGGATGGATTGATCAACCAGAAAGTGGCGGTTGGGCTTCTCAAAAATCATCACGTTCAAATTGCAAATAATGGTCAAGAGGCCGTTGATTCGATTCAGAATGGAAAGCAATTTGACATCATTTTGATGGATGTTCAAATGCCGATCATGGACGGATTCGAAGCTACGGCACAAATCAGGCACCATGAACAACAGAACAGACAACACACTCCAATCATTGCGATGACTGCATCGGCCATGAAAGGTGACCGTGAACATTGCCTGGCAGCTGGAATGGACGGGTATATTTCAAAGCCGATTACGGCCGACGAATTGTATGAGGTCATCGACGAATACTCAGCACGTGATTCTGGAGAGACTTTGGAATCAGATGAGAAGAACCATTTCCTCACCGAAACTTCAGAAACTGCACCACCTGGCGATGACTCTCCTGGCCCTTTCGTGGATTGGAATGTTGCTCTCAGTATAGTTGCGGGTGACCGCGAACTATTACTCACCGTCATCGAGGCTGTCTTTGAAGAATGTCCTTTACTCATCAAGCAATTGGAGAAGGCCATTTCGCAAAAAGACTACCCAACAGTCCAACGTGCGGCTCATACAATCAAAGGATCGTTTCGGACTTTCGGAGCGAAGAATGTTGAAACGCTGGCGGAACAACTTGAAGGGATGGGCCGTACAGAATCACTCGATGGTTCAATGCTTGCATTCGAGTCTTTGCAGAGTCAATTGGAAAACGTCCTGCATGAGCTTTCCGAATTCCAGGCATCAGACAATCTCTCCTCTCACTCTAAAAATGATCCTTAATGACTGATGCCATCGTCGATCCAAGACCAGACTGTGCCGATTCTATCGGTCGTAACGAATTTACGTAAATGGCAGAAACGCAAGCTGCAGATGCAGTAATGAGGCTCATTTACGGTTTTTGAAACGCCGATAAATCCCGATGAAGAATTCCGCAATTCACTGTCAATTCATAACTTCTCTTTAGCGGGTATTACTTCGCCTTCTCACTTATTTCGGAGGCGTTTCATGGATGTGTCTCTCAGAACAAACACAACCTTTCAGTTGCTCATTCTGATTTCTTGCTCTTCATTGATAGCACAGGCTGGAACTGTGGAGTCGGAGCAGGTTCCTCAAAAACACGCAGACGCTCATCCTTATTTGAGTCCGTCCGCCTGTGATTTCGTTGATAATGTTGAGGAACTGGACCAACCTTTCCTTCTGTTTGGTGAAGTCTGCAATGAAGTTGAATTCGGCGGTTGGCTTTCAGGCGGATTCACGGCAAACGCTCACGGCAATCGATCAGGCAACGGAAATCTCCCGCTTGGGTACAACAACGTTGCCGATGGGCCAGTTCTCAATCAGCTTTGGCTCTATGCGGAAAAAAGCGTAGACACGAGTGATTCTCAATTCGATTGGGGATTTCGCGTCGACTACCTCTTTGGCACAGACGCCAACGACAATCAATCTTTCGCGGGCGGCGACTGGGATTATGGATGGAATACGGGAAGGGACTATGGTTCCGCCATTCCTCAACTCTACACCGACCTAGCGTACGAAGACTTTACGTTACGGCTTGGTTATTTTCTGACCCCTGTCGGCTGGGAATACGCTCAATCGACGGAAAACCAGTTCTATTCACACAGCTACGCGTTCTACTACGGTGAACCGAACACACATGCCGGATTCATGGCGACATACCAATATTCGGACAGACTCGAAGTTTCTGCTGGCTGGGCGATGGGATGGGATTCGTGGTTTGAGAATCCACTCGATGCTTCAATTTTCGTCGGGAACGTTTCATGGTCAATCAGCGAAGCAACAACCCTCACCTGGGCAGTCACGGCAGGCGACTTTGGTGATGGAATCGCACGAGGTGGGTTTGCCAGTAACTCTGGGGATATTTACATGAACAGTCTCACGCTGGAGCACGAGTTCACAGATCGCCTCTCCAGTGTGCTCGCACACGATTTCGGAACGAATACAGGACTCGGGGCTGACAACCACCAGTGGTACTCTTTCGTTCATTACAGCACCTACGCTTTGAATGACAAACTTTCCGTTGGCAGCAGACAGGAATTCTTTCGAGACGAAGATGGATTACGAGTTGGCGTGAACGGTGCAGGTCCTGGGAACTACTATGAAATCACTCTCGGATTGAACTGGAAGCCGCAAGCGAACATTACGATTCGTCCAGAGGTGCGCTGGGATTGGTTCAATGGTCAAGGACTCCCCTACGACAGCCGCAACGGTGGTCTCAGCGGAACTCAAAGTCGACAATTCACCGGTGGAATGGATTTCATCCTGACCTTCTAGTCATCCACAAAAGTGATGCTTGGAACGAGCCAACAGGTCTTTGAATCGTTGGTGTGAGTTCAACTTGATGGTCTTTACATCTTTCGAGTGAATCATCACCACAAAACAAACTCTGCTCCTGAACCAGTAGACAGTGGCCAGAAAAGAAAACCATACCAACAATGGTAATCGGCCTGATCGCTTCGCAGACTTTGTACACCTTGGAGGACGATTGACTATACTTCAGCGGTTTTCAGCGCTCTTGAAGCCTCCTCAGGAAAAACGGCTGAGGAGCTTCATACGCGCTCAGATATTGTTCGTCATACGTCATCAAATGACGTCAAGGAAAACTGCCATGGTAGACCGGTTTCGCTCAATGAATTCTCTGTTGCTATTGGTCAGTGTTCTCTTTTTTAGCGTAATG
>DAOUPA010000528.1 GCA_030626405.1 Planctomicrobium sp. | reverse complement strand
GCTAACCTCAGAAAATGAGATAGCGCTTACTCACCACTAGGCTAGCGCTAACATGGACCGTTCATTCGATTCCGTACTTCCGGGTCTTCTTCCACATCGTCACACGGCTGATCCCCAAAAGTTTTGCCCCTGCCGTTTTATTGCCGTTTGTCTCGGCGAGAACATCGACAATCCGCTGGCGATCTTCGATTTGTTTGGGAGTCAGAGTTGAGAGGTCCAGTGGAGCAGTTTCGGAGACGGACGTCTTCTTCGCTGCGACTTTTTGCCCAGAGTTTGAAGCTATTTCCTTGGACCGAATTTCACCTGGAAGATCGAACAGGGTGATCGACTCACCTTGAACGGTGACGAAGGCGTGTTCGATGGTATTTCGAAGTTCACGAACATTCCCAGGCCAGTCGTAATCCATCAAACGCTGTAACGCGTCTCTAGCAATGCCGGTCACGTGGCGACGAGATGTTTCGGAGAGTTCGCTGATAAACTGCTCTGTCAGTAATGGGATGTCTTCTCTACGTTCTCTCAACGCCGGCAAGTGGATTTCGAAAACATGAATACGGTAATAGAAATCTTCACGAAACTCTCCACTGTTGATCAGCTCTTTCAAGTTTTTATTCGTCGCAGTAACAAGCCGAACGTTGACGCTAATCGGTTTGTCGTCACCGACGCGTCGAATTTCTCGCTCTTGTAAAACGCGAAGCAGCTTGAGTTGCACAAGGGGAGAGACGTCGCCGATTTCATCGAGAAACAAAGTTCCTCCGTCAGCGGCCTGAAACATCCCGATTTTATCGCGGGTTGCTCCAGTGAAAGCTCCTTTGACATGCCCGAAGAGTTCGCTTTCCAGTAGAGTCTCAGGAATCGCGGAACAGTTCACGCCAATGAACGGCTGGTCACGACCATCACTCACAGAGTGAATCGCCTGCGCTGCCAGTTCTTTCCCGGTTCCTGATTCCCCACTCACAAAGACAGTCACTTCACTCTGAGCAGCCAACCGCAAGCGCCGGAAAACTTCCTGCATTGGTTGGGAACGACCGGTGAGTCGCTCGAAGGCATCTCGTTGCTTTGTCTGCTCCTCCAAGAGCGTCATCTTTTCATTCGCCAGCACAAAGTCCGTGAGGTCAGAAAAACTGCCAACGGCACCAGCAACCTGCCCGCTCTCTTCATGCACAATTCGCACGCTGCCATGGATGTAGATTTCCTGCCCCGATTTGGAGAGTAGTTTACATTCTTGATGACAGACACCATCCACCAGACACGATTCAGGATTGTCGAGCATCTCTTTGAGCGTGGCGAATCCTTTGCAATTCTGTCCTTCGAGAATGGTGCATGGTTTCCCGACAACATCGGATCGCAGGTAACCAGTGATTCGCTCGGCTCCATCACTCCACGAAACAAAATTCGCGGCGGCATCGACGGAAAAAAAACCGACCGGCATCGAATCAATCAGACGACCAAACAGAGACGGGTCTTTGAGATAATCAAGTTCCATACGAATAGGTCTGATGAATGGGGAACAGGTGAAGGAAACAGAAGCGACCAGCTTTCATACATCTTACTCATTGTGACTTGCCATGCGAATCACTGCCAATTGACACCGGCAGCTGTCATTCCAAGCATTGAGTTTCTCGCTCCATTGTTTAGTCCGCAGGTTTTCTGCAGAAAGTTAGCCGTTGTACCCAAAAACACCCTCCGTGCGATGGCGAACATCTCACGGAGGGTGTTGAAAAACATTCTGTTTGAATGAAGTGTTACGAAACTTCCCAGCCAGATCTGTATTCTTTGCTGATGTACTGATCGGCTGCGTCGCAATTTGTGGCCTTCAAATTGGCGGCGTCCCAGTCGAGTTTTTCACCAGTCCGGAAGGCAACGTTTCCAAGCAAGACTGTCTCGGTTAAGGCGCCGGAGTAGTCGAAGTTGCAAGTTGTGGGTGAACCATCTTTACAAGCTTTGATCCACTCAGCGTGGTGACCGATGGAATTCGGAATCGACTCTTTCGGTGCCTGGAAGTCGGAGAACTTCTCGCGTGGGAAGAGCTTGTAGTTGCCATAGTCGGCGAACATATGACCTTCCGTTCCGACAAACATCACTCCACTTCCGGGAACACGTTCGCCAGCAACTTTCTTCGGTGTCATGTTGCCGTCGTACCAGGTCAGCTTACACGGAGCGAGATCACCACGCTGCGGGAATTCGTATTGAACTGTCAATCCGAGAGGACACGTTTCCGGATGAACTTCCGGACCTTTGGCAACGCAACTTGTTGGGTGGCGAAGCTTGAGTGCCCAGAACGGTAAATCCATATAGTGGCAACCCATATCGCCAAGTGTTCCTTGACCGAAGTCCCACCAACGTCGCCATTGAGCAGGATGATAACGTCCCGGTGCGAATGGACGCTCTGGTGCACCTCCAAGCCACAAGTCCCAACTCAAATGCTTCGGCGGTTCCACGCCTTTCTCCGGTCGATCACCTCCGCCCCAGCCTTTGCCGACCCAAACGTGAGCTTCGATAACATCACCAATCGCACCGGACTGAATGATCTCGGTCACTCGGCGATAGTTGTTGCCTGCGTGAATTTGCGTTCCGAGTTGCGTGGCAACGCCAGCTTCTTTGGCAGCTTCGGCGATCACACGCGCTTCGTGAATCGTGTGCGTGAGCGGCTTTTCGCAATAGACATGCAGACCAGCACGGATCGCTCTGATTGTTGCTGGAGCGTGATGATGATCGGTTGTCCCAATGACGACAGCGTCTATCTTTCCCTTCTCTGCTTCAAGCATTTCGCGGTAATCCGCGTAAGTGCGAGCGTTAGGGAATTCCTTCAGCTTTCTGTTGAGGTAGTTCTTGTCGACATCGACGAGTGCGACGATGTTCTCGCCTTCGACACCTTTGATGTCAGCAGCAGCACGATTCGCCGTGCCGATACAGGCAATGTTTAGTTTTTGATTTGGTGACGAAGACTCCTTGGCTTGTGCACCTGTCCAGACGCCAGCGGAAATCGCCGCAGCTCCGGCGGTTGTTGTTTTCAGGAAGTCTCGTCGATTCGATTGGTATGGCTTGACCATGTGGGAAAATCCTTTCGGGAAATTTAATTGTTTGAGTTGATGATAGATAAATGAAGGCCGTTGAGGCCAGTCTGTATTGGAAATGAGTGGGTAGTGGGGCAATGGGTTGAAAAACAGTAGGCTGGGTCTCGACCCAGTAGTTCATGACGGTGACTCTCTTTCAATTGTCGCTTTGTTTACATAACGAAATCGCCTCTTGCTGGGACCAGTCCCAGCCTTTCATTGACCGGAACGCCCTACGCAAGAACTCCTTCGACCACTTTCGCGGGCTGTTTATCGGTCAGTGTTTGTTCTCGCTTTGCGTACTCGAAGGTGAGTTGGTCGTGTTGCAGGCCGAAAAGTTGCATGAGTGTTGCGTGGTAATCGTAGTGATTGACGACATCTTCGATGGCTTTGTGGCCCCATTCGTCGGTTTTGCCGTGGACGTGTCCCGCCTTGAAGCCTCCACCGGCGACCCAGGTGCTGAATCCATGAGTGTTGTGGTCGCGGCCGATTTTCGCCTTGTTGCCATCGTTCTGGATGACCGGCAACCGTCCCATTTCTCCACCCCAGTGAACAACGGTCGAATCGAGCAACCCGCGCGCTTTCAAATCCGTCACGAGCGCCGCAGAAGGTTGATCGACTTTCTGGCAGGCCTTCGGCAGTCCAGTGGTAATACTGCCATGGCTGTCCCAGAGCTGATTTTGAGTGTAGACCTGCACAAAGCGAACGCCGCGTTCAATGAGACGTCGGGCGATGAGGCATCGCGTGGCGTACTCACGCGTTGTGGCGTTCTCGGAGTGCATGCCATACAAATCCTGCATCGCTTTCGTCTCTTGAGACAGGTCGAGTGCTTCGGTCGCGGCGACCTGCATCTTCGCAGCTAATTCATACGTGGCGATCCGCGCTTCCAAATCGTGCTGCCCAGGAAATCGTTCTTGATGCCGACGATTCAGTTCCGTCAAAAACTCAAGTGCCTTCTCCTGAGGGGCGCCTTTGAGTCTGGGAGGCGGAGTCAGGTCAAGAATTCTCGGCTCTTGCGGTCGAACCACTGTTCCCTGAAACGCTGAAGGAAGAAATCCATTGTGCCAGTTTTCAACGCCCAGCACCGGGAGTTGCCCTGGATCGATGAGAGCCATAAACGCTGGCAGATTGTCCGCTTCACTGCCAAGTCCATAGGTGAGCCAACTTCCGAGAGTTGGCCGACCTGCGAGGATGCGACCAGTCTGCAAGGCACGAATCGACTGACCATGATTGTTCACGCCGGTCTTCATCGAGCGGATCAGACAGATGTCATCAACGACAGCACTTGTGTAAGGCAGCAGTTCGGAGAGTTCCATTCCGCATTCACCGTGCGGAGTAAACTTCCACGGGCTATGGAACACTTTCGAACTTGCCTGAGCCGCGTTGTCGTATTTGATTTCGCCGGGGAAGGGTTGCCCATCGTACTTCGCCATCTCCGGTTTCGGATCGAACATATCGTGATGACTGGGACCACCCTGCATCCACAGCGAAATCATCGCGTTCGCCCGGGCAGGAATTTGCGGTTGCTT
>DAOUPA010000438.1 GCA_030626405.1 Planctomicrobium sp. | reverse complement strand
TTGTTAAAAAAACGGATCATCGAATCGGAGCAGTCATTTGAAAATCTTGAGACCGGTGAACCAAAAGGGCAGACCTATTTATTGGTCATGGAAGAGACCGACACGGACGCGGTCATTGGCACGTGTGGAATCGTATCAAAAGTCGGTGGTTTCGAACCGTTCTATGCCTATCACATTGAAACCTGTATCCACGAGTCTGACACGCTGGGAGTACGTAAGGAAATTCCGGTCCTGCATCTGGTCGCTGAACACAATGGCCCCAGTGAAATCGGCAGCTTGTTTCTGCATCCAGATCACCGCCATGCAGGGAACGGGCGACTGCTTTCTCTGGCTCGTTTTCTGCTGATGGCGGAATTTCCTTCACTCTTCGATCCGGAAGTGATCGCCGAAATGCGCGGCGTCGTCGACGAGAAAGGAAAGAGCCCGTTCTGGGATGCGGTTGGCAAACATTTCTTTGACCTGGAGTTCCCGAAAGCGGATTGCTTGAGCCTCGTCAACAAGGAATTCATCGGAGATCTGATGCCTGTTTATCCGATTTACATTCCACTGTTGCCGCAGTCAGCTCAGAACGTCATTGCCGAAGTTCACGAGAAAACCCAGCCAGCCCGAGCGATGCTGGAATCCGAGGGGTTTCGCTTCGATCAGAAGATTGACATTTTTGAAGCAGGGCCGATTCTGCATTGCCCTCGAGACATGATTCGAGCCGTGCGGGAAAGCCAGCGAGCCCTGATCACTGAAATCGTTGAGAAAATCGATAGCGAGAAACGGTGGTTGGCGAGCAGTACTTCACCCGATTTTCGCGTCGTGCAGTGTCATCTCGGTATTCAAAAGTCAGGAATCCAAATCGATCGTGCGACAGCGGACGCACTGCATGTCTCCGTTGGAGACGCGGTGCGGTATGTCTCTCCGAAAGCGAAACAGTAAAGGAAAGTGCGATGGACGTCACAGGCCGTAATTTCATTGCCGGAGAATGGGTACAAGCCAGCGGTCCAAAGTTCTCGTCGCGGAATCCTGCCACGGGAATTGAGATCTGGAGCGGTCACTCGTCCACTGAACCAGAAATCGATTCTGCTGTCATGGCTGCTAGAGATGCTGCCAGAGACTGGTCGTATCGACCGATGGGGGAACGCATTCGCATCGTCGAAGCGTTCGGGAAACAATTGCAAGCCCGACAGGAAAACCTCGCGACCGTGATCAGTCGGGAAGTCGGAAAACCGCTGTGGGAAGCCCGAACCGAAGTGCAGGCGATGATCGGTAAAATCGGAGCCTCCGTGCAAGCGCTGTACGAACGGAGGTCGGAGTCATCGATCGATCTGACCGGTGTTAGAGGAGTGACGCGTTACAAGCCGCACGGTGTGCTCGCTATATTTGGTCCCTACAACTTTCCAGGACATATTAGCCAGGGACACATTATCCCGGCCTTGCTCGCCGGGAATGCGGTCGTATTCAAACCGAGCGAACTCACACCGCTGGTCTCGGAATTCACGGTGAAGTTGTGGGAACAGGCCGACCTTCCTGCCGGTGTGCTGAATCTTGTTCAGGGGGATCGTGAAACAGGAGTTGCTCTTGTGGCGCATCCCGGACATAACGGTGTTCTGTTCACCGGAAGTTTGAAAGCAGGCTTGTCAATCTCTCGTGCGTTGGTCAACCGGCCGGATGCAATCGTTGCGCTCGAATTGGGAGGAAACAATCCGCTTGTCGTTCATAACGTCAACAACATTGCAGCTGCGGTCTACACGACGATTCAATCGGCTTATGTCACGTCCGGACAGCGTTGCACGTGTGCCCGTCGGCTGATCGTTCCCGACGGGAATGACGCATTCCTGGAACGATTGGTCGAAACGATTCCTCGACTCGTAGTCGGTCCGCCGGACGGCGAACCCCAACCCTTCATGGGACCGCTGATCCACTCGCAGGCAGTCGATTCTGTTCTCGCCGAACAGGGCAGACTTACCGCAGCCGACGGAGTCTCGCTTGCCAATGCGAAACGTTTACCGCTTGGTGATGCTTTCGTCTCTCCGGGACTGATTGATGTCACTCAGGTCTCCGACCGAAAAGATGAAGAGGTCTTCGGACCGCTGCTGCAACTGATTCGCGTTCCAGATTTTGAAGCCGCGATTACAGAGGCGAACCAGACGAAGTATGGCCTGGTGGCGGGATTGCTTTGTGAAAGTCGGGAATTATACGAACAATATTCTCGTGAAGTGCATGCCGGATTGATCAACTGGAATAGTCAGACGACCGGCGCGAGTGGTCGACTGCCGTTTGGCGGAACCGGTCGTAGCGGCAATCATCGGCCCGCGGGTTACTTCATGATCGACTCCTGCAACGTTCCGGTCGCTTCATTGGAGCGAGAAGCTCTTGAGCTTCCTGAAACGTTGCTGCCCGGAGTGACGTTATCGTGAAGTCCTACGAAGTCAACTTCGATGGTCTGGTCGGTCCCACGCATCATTTCGGGGGACTCTCACCGGGCAATATCGCCTCGCAAGAGCATCGGCTGCACACGTCCTATCCGCGGCAGGCAGCCCTCGAAGGTTTGCAGAAAATGAAACTGCTGGCTGACCTTGGAATTCCTCAGGCCGTGCTTCCTCCCCATGAACGCCCTGACATTCCTTTTTTACGGCAGCACGCATTCGCAGGAACCGAAGCGAAAGTGATTGAGCAAGCGTTGAAAACTCGTGCCGATCTATTATCAATAGCTTACAGTGCGTCAGCGATGTGGGCTGCCAATACCGCCACCGTTTCTCCAAGTGCTGATACCAGAGACAGTCGAGTTCATATCACGCCAGCGAACCTGGCCTCCACGATTCATCGACAACTGGAATCAACTTTTACAACGAAACTGTTACGAACGATCTTTCCCGCCCCAACCTATTTTTGCATCCACAACCCGTTGCCGAATGATCCGAAATTTGCAGATGAAGGAGCTGCCAATCATTCTCGGCTCTGCCGCACACACAGTGCCCCGGGACTGGAGATGTTTGTCTATGGCCGCAACGGAACGGGATTGTTTCCGCAAACATTTCCTGCCCGTCAGACTCGCGCATCTGGCGAACAGATCGCGAGTCAGCACGGTTTGTCAGAAGATCGCAGTCTGTTTGTCCAACAAAACCCGGCTGCTATCGATGCCGGCGTGTTTCACAACGATGTCATTGCCGTCGCCAACGAGCACGTACTGTTGTGTCACGAGCACGCTTACGTCAATCAGACTCAAGTCATGAAGCATCTCTCCAAAAAATTCCCGGAGTTGCACCTTATCGAAGTGGCTGCGGAAGATCTCTCTGTCGAGGACGCGGTACAGACATATCTCTTCAACAGCCAGCTTGTCACGCTTCCGCAGGGAACCATGTTACTGGTGTGTCCGATTGAGTGTGCCGAGCACAAGCGGGTGCGCCCCGTGCTTGATCGAATCGTCGGGAATGGTGGTCCGATTACCGAGGTGAAATTCGTCGATATCCGTCAGAGCATGCAAAACGGAGGTGGTCCAGCCTGCCTACGACTGCGGGTCGTGCTTACGGAAAATGAACTGGAAGCCATTCATCAGCCGGTACTACTGACGAAAGATCTCTTTGAGCGGCTCACCGATTGGATCAACAGACATTACCGCGAAGAAATAACGATCGAATCGCTCGGCGATCCCCAGTTGCTAGTGGAGGTACGTGCGAGCTTGGACGAAGTTTCACAAATCCTCAAGTTGGGGCCGATCTACCCATTCCAGCAATGAAGCAGATGCGCTATGTCTCCCGGCGATCTGTACTCTCAAAGATTTTGTCCGCACTCTGAGCGACGAATCCTGAGAACATTTCTCCGTCTGGCAGTTCATAGCGGCGAGCAAATTCGTAATAGCAGCTTGGGATATGATGTGATCCATCCGAAAACGGCACGTCGATCTCTGCTGCCAGCGTCGATGACTGTTCCAGATACTCCTCTGGCGAACCTTTGATTTCGCCGTTCGAGGAGTTGAGCTGGAAGCCATTCGATTTGAGAAGCTCATTTAACTCTTCAAGCCCATCGATGGTTCTCAGATTATTCACCAACACTGTAAAATGATTCGCACAAAATCCGAACGCGGACAGCCAGCCTGCATATTCACTTTCCTGCACAAGTTGTTCGTACGTTGCGTAATCAAGATCCCAAGGTCGTCCCATGGCACAGAAATCATCCCGTTCATAGGTCTCCGGTGAGATTTGATCGATGAACTCAGTTGCTTGTTCCTGCAGTTTCTCCGACATCTCTCTCAGTTTAAGCTGACTAATAAAAATTTTCGGACGCTGCGGATCAGAGTGTTCGAAGTGCCGGGCGAACAGATGTTTGTTGGGGAATTCGTATTCCCCTTGTGGAAAATATCCTGATTTGAGAAACGGGCGAGCCAGAAATTCGATATCGACTCTTGGATCATCGAATGTGCGGAAGGCAATATGATCGTTGACGATGACCTCTCCTCGTTCAGCCAACAGTCGATGAATACCCTCCGCCTGCGGATTCATCCGACAAAATAAATCCCAGAGTTGATTGAAATAATTATCGATACCTACCATTTTCCCTCTCCCTTAAAGTGGAACCAACCATACAAAGTGAATGCGGTTTCTGATTTCTATGTCGCCCGCAATTCTCGGTATTAAAACTGGTTTCCCTCCTCCTCTACGGAACATGCCAGTCTTGGGACCATCGCCCCTCTTTCCCGTTGTCCATTATAGATCTATCTTCCGATTCAGGCGCTGGATGGCATAGCCAACCGCTGTCATGGACAACTCTGTCAGGGAGAGCGGAGGCATGTTGGCTAGCCCGCCAAGCATATTGTGCTGCCGACACTCTTTCCGACCGGTTGGACGGAGAACAACTCCAATTCTCCATTAAACGGCCAATCATCGGCACGCATCAGAAGATGAATGGGCCTGTTTAGTTCTCTTGTCCGCGATCTTCAAATTGTTTGTCTGATCGAGTTGCGTCGGTGTGTTCCAGCAGACCAGCGGTTCTGAATTGAATGTTCCGTCGCTGGCCACGTGTAAGCGTGACACGCTGAGAGGTGATCTCCCGGTTCGCCTTGAAGACAGCGAGTCGGTAACTGCCCGGCTTCAAAACGAGTTCGTGCGGCCCAGTTCCTGACAGCTTCAGATACTCACCATTGATCATGAGATCGACATCAGGAATTTCGACCGTCACGATCAGTGTTGCTCCACGTGTCGCATCAGGGGCAGCCATCCGATCTGGTAGACCAGCGAGCCGATTCTCCCATCTGTCATCGATTTTCACGTTGACGACAGACTCCTTGTTTCGTCGGACCCCGGCGGAATGCATGTGTCGGATTCCAAATCCGTCGTTCTAGTGCGAAACATACACTTTGTAACTTCCTGGCTCCAATTCCAGCCGCTGATTGCCACCTGACATGATCGAGCGTCCGTTCCCAATGACAGTGACTGCCATGTTCTGGCTGGGAACGTTTACCACCAAGGTTCCGGTGATGCCTAACATGCGCCAGATTGACCCAGACATGTGTGTCATGCGTGCCGACTCGCTCCAGCCGATCCCGATGATGGAGATGAGCATGATCGCTACGACAAGGACGACTTTCACTGCGAAGCGAGAAACCATCGAAGCAGGTGCGGCATTCACTCTCAACTGAAACGCCTCTCGCACAGTGGGCCGGGTCAACACATAGAACCCCCAGATTCCAATCTGGCAGACCGATCAAGTTGCCAGGTGTGATGAACATCGCAAGCACGCTTGCCACCATGGCCCAACGGTAGCCATGGACGGCGCGCGCCATAGATCTAAAGGCTGGCAAACA
>DAOUPA010000387.1 GCA_030626405.1 Planctomicrobium sp. | reverse complement strand
CAAGGTAATTTGTAAACGAACTTCACCCACCCTACGGGAACTCATTTTCCCACTTGTTATCTTATCGTCACAAAGTCATTGTGCAAAAAGAGAACGTGAACAAGATTCTCTTTTGCTCGCATGATCGGATCGGTCGCGACGGCACGCTTCTCGGTGCCGCCTTGGGGGAATTTTTCTGTTGAGTCACTTTTGAGTAACTCTGCATGGTCCTTCAGAAATTTTTGGCATCTGGTCATTTCGGCGTCTGTTGGTGTTCTGGATAGAACAGTCTCAAAGGCGGCGGTGACAAAGTCCTTTTCCGTCGCGAGTGATTCGGTAATCGTTCGAGCACTGTCCAGTGCCAAGCCGCTGTTCATCATCGCCAGTGACTGATTGGGAACCACACTCTCTTTGCGACGGTAGCAGGCATTCGGGTCCGCCATGTCGAAGACTTCGAGCATCTCCATTTTTTCGTTAGGAGTGTTCCGGAAATAAAGTGACCGTCGCAACGTTTTCTCACCATTCTTTTCCGAGAGTTCCGGACCTCCCATCTTCAAATCAAGACGAGACGCGGCGTGCAAAACGCTATCGCGCACGACCTCGGCTTCCATCCTGCGAGAATTCATTCGCCACAAGAATATGTTCTCTGGATCAAGGTCCTGGAATGTGGTCTTGGAAGCATTGCTGTCTCCGACTTCTTCGAAATCCGCCTCGCTGGACATAAGATATGTTGCTGACAAGACGATTCGCTTGTGGAGTGGTTTCATCTTCCAATTGCTCGCAATGAGTTCCGCTGCCAACCAGTCGAGCAACTTTGAGTGAGTCGGCTTGCGACCGTTCATGCCGAAGTTTTCTGGTGTTGCGACGAGAGGCTGCCCGAAGTGTCGCCCCCAAATGTGATTCACGGCAACTCGCGCGGTACGCGGGTTTTGTGAACTTGTCAGCCACTTCGCGAGTGCGATTCTGCGACCTGTGCTTATATGCGGAAATTGCTCACCGACCGGCGTGTACGATTCGGTTGGTTTCTTCGCCGCTTCACGTGCTGCCTCCAGAACTTTTGTTGCCTCGGTGAGTTTCTTTTCGTCGTTGCTCACCTTGAGAATCTCGACTTCTGCCTTGCGAACTGCGACAGTTAGTTCGGCTGAAGACGCCGCGAGCGCGAGATTTTCCCCGTTCTCTTTGTTATCAACGAGATACCTGGCAACATCAGCTGCGAGCCGACGGCGCGTTGATTCTGCTTCACTTTGCGTCACCAGCAATTCTGCTTCCGCCAGACGCAAGGCTCGCTTCGCACTTTTGAGTTGTGCTTCAATCGTTTCGCGTGATTCGACCAGCTTCGTAATTGTTAATTCGTGAAACTCCACAGATCCCTGATGAACCCACAGTGCGAACTTTCCGGTTCGTCGTTCGATGGGCAGGTCGTATTTCAGCTTGTGTTCTCCGTTCAGCTCAATGGTCAAACTCGAGCCGATGACCGTCACATCCAGGACGGCGTCTTCACCCACACGGAGCTCTGTTTTGACGATTCCTGCGGAAGGGTAAACTTGTTTTCCGCCGACACGATGAAACGCCTGAACTGACTGCCTGTCATTCCCCGTGCTGGTGTAAACGTCTTGAGAGTTCCCTTGGTCCTGATAATCAAAACTGAAACCGATCGAGCGGTATGTCCCAGGTTTGAGGGGTCGATACCGCAGCCGAACCTGGAAATCGCCAGGGTGGTCCTGTTTCGTCACCATCGTCGCAAAGCTTGTGACAGCAGATTGAACAAGTTTGCCATCTTGATGCGTCCATTTCCCACTCACTATCTTCCATATATCTGGTGCGGCAGTTTCGAATGTTTCTTCTAAAAACGTTTCCGGTTCTGCGGAAGAAGATTCGCCATCAAGGAGAGCCCGCAGCTTCTCTTCAATGGATTTCACTTCAGTCCGTTTTTTCTCCACGTTTTGTTCTGATGAGGTGAGACGCTGTTTTGATTTTTCCAGCAGCGAATCACGAAGTTCTGGACGCAACATTGGATACCATCTTTGAGGTGGCAGCTTGACCTTTTCGATCTGAACATCACCTCCCAGCGCTTGGGGCACGCCGGGCGTCAATGGTTTGGATTCATCAGGAGACCGGCTATCCCCGCGGTTGTAGCGGTAGGTCGCAACTTCAAGCTCTTTGTCATAGACGAGTGCAATTCCATCAGTCAGGACTTGCCCCAGTGTCGCATCTTTCTCAGTTGTTGTGAGTGCCGAGATCGGATCGGTTCGGACATTGTGTGGTTCGAAGATCGCGCGGAAGCGGTAGTATTCTTCCTGGCTGATCGGGTCGAACTTATGATCGTGGCACCGGCAGCAACGGAGCGTCATTGCGAGAAAGGCTTCGCCAGTCCGCTCGACTGTTTCAAACAACCAGACATCCCGGTCAAACTTGTACCAGCTGCGACCGAGGTATCCAGTCGCTGCCAAGGGAACGTCAGTTTCATCAGAGAGTTCATCGGCTGCCAGCATTTCGACCAGCATTTGATCATAGCCTTTGTCTTCGTTCAGCGAATCGACAATCCAGTCTCGCCAACGCCAGATGTGTCGCTGGCTGTAACGAATTTCGTTTCCCCCCCTGCTGCCGTACCAATCGCTGTACCTCCAGACATCCATCCAGTGCCGCCCCCAGCGTTCGCCGTATTGCGGGCGATTCAGCAAGTCGTCGACCACTCGCTCGTAAGCTTTCGGAGAGTCGTCTGCGAGAAACTGTTTCTGCTCGGCGGGCGTCGGTGGTAAGCCGATCAAGTCCAGATAGACACGTCGCAACCAGATTTCTTTAGATGCCTCGACGACGTGCGGAAGAGTTTTTCCTTCGCGCTTCGCTGCAACAAAGTGATCGAGTTCATTTCGGCACCAATCAGAATCTTCAACTATTGGCAATTCCGGTCGAGTGATTGGCAAGTATGACCACCAAGTTGTCGGGTCGGTCTGTGGTTGTTCGTCATCAGGAGCGTGAGCACCTTCGCTGATCCATTTTCGAACCAGAGCGATTTCCTCTTCCTTGAGCGCGGCCCCGTCATTCTCTGGAGGCATCCGAAAGCCTGCTTCACCCGTCAGCACATCAAGCAACAAACCTTCACCTGGTTTGCCAGGAACAACTGCTACCCCAGATTCTCCACCTGCAATGAGTGCCGCGGCCGTATCGAGACGCAATTCGCCTTGCTGTTTCAAAGCCCCATGACAGGAGTAGCACTTCTGCTCCAGCAGTGGCTTAACATCTTTCAAATAGTCCACTGCTTCCGCTGGGACATTAGCAACGTAAATTCCAATTAGTAGAAACAAAATTCGAGCATGGACGAAGTGAGGCATGACGATTGAGGCGAGTCTGGAAGTATGGGAGGTTCGAAAGGAATTTTCGCTCACACGCATTGTGTACTTTCCAATGTACTCGTGTCGAGTCAAGGGAGTGAAATTGCGTTGTGAATCACTGGTGGTCTTTTCGAGAGGCTTCTGATCTGTAGGACACACACCACCAGGACACAGCACGATTTGTTTATTTTTGCTAGAATGTCCGTGGAGGCACAGCAGAATGGACCGTTTCATTCAATTCAAATTTATTAAATTCCGACGTGCGATGTTTCTGTCGAGTAAATCAGTTTTGCTTGCGTTTGCTTTGCTGATTACGTCTTCACATCTCGTGGCGGAGGACTCCGTTCGGTACGGAGAATACACGCTCGCGGAGTGGCGGCAGGTCATTAAGGCGACGGATTTTCAAACTTTGGGACAGCCGCAGTACGTCGATGGTTTGATTGAGATCATTTCGGATGAGAACGCCCCATGGGCAAGTCGACGGCAGGCTGCGGAAACACTGGGGCGAATCGGCAGTAAAGCGAAAGAGGCTGTCCCTGTCCTTAAGAAACTGTTGGCGCATCCTGGGGATGACGCACTCTCGACTCGCTTGTGGGTACTGAAATCGCTTTCACTTTTCGGGACCGTTGCAGCCGACGTTTCCAAAGATGTGAGCGAATTGATACTCGACAGCGAACAGCCACATCTTATTCGAGTCAATTCGATGGAAACACTGGGACGGATCGGGAAGAACGGAAACGTTGCTCTCCCGACGTTCCTGTCGATTCTTCAAATGAAATCCCCTGAAGCTGGTTCGCAGATTGATGAATTACGAACTGCAGCTGCCGAGGCGTTGTGGATTCTGGGACCGACTTCAGCATCAGCGCTGCCGATGTTAATTGAAACCGCAAGAGCGGACTGGTCGCCACTTCGCCTCGCTTCCATTGTGACGATCGGAGAAATCGGTCCGCGTGCTGAAATCGCCATTCCGATGCTGGTTGACACGCTCTTTTTTGATGATGCTGGTGAGGTCAAAGAGGTTGCCGCTGACGCCTTGGGAAAGATTGGAGAATCCTCGCATCCGGTACTTGAAAAGCTACAACATGACCGTGACGAAGAGGTCCGCAAGTATGTGGTTCGCGCCGTTTCAATTATGAAAAACTCACCTGAAACGCGACAGTTGCTCATTAATGCTTTGCTGGACGATTCGTCGTTGGTCCAAATTTCCGCTGCGGATAATTTGCTAACCCGAGAGGCACATCAACATCAGGCTCAAGTCGTTCTCCTTGGGCATCTGGGAAGCAGTCAATGGCGAGCGAGGCTGAGGGCCTATCAAGCGGTTTATCGACACTTGTCCCGCTCGGAATCTCTTCGGTTTGAGTTACAAAAACGCGTGGACGATGAGGAAGAAAGTGAGGCAGTGAGAGCCAATTCTCAGAAGTTGCTTCGGAAGTATCAGTTTGATCAGCGTTAAGCCTATACTTGAAATGTACGACGAGACAATTTCCTGATTCATTCAACGCGCCGAAGCGCGGGCGGAATTTCGAGTTCGAGAGTTGAGGTAGACACCAAGAGCTTTTTCGTATGGTTCGGATGTTTTCATGATCTCTAAATCGAACCGCGATTGGCCGCAGAGCTGTTTGATCTCTTTTTGAAACTCCGCAAATTGAGTGAGGTAAATCGCCCGCAGCCGATGCGGGTCCACAAGCAATCGCTGCCGTTCCCGTTCGAGACTGCGAAACTGCGTCGGCTTGCTGAACGGAAAGTCTTCTTCTTCCGGAGCGATGACTTGAAACAATAGGACTTCATGCCGATGACGCCTGAAGAGTTGCATCGCTTCTTGAAGTGCTGCGATCTCGTCAAAGAAGTCGCTGAACAGGATGACCAGACTGCGCCGCTTGAGAGTCGGAACCAGTGATCTCAAAACCTTTCCCAAGCCTGTTTCTCCACCAGGCTTGCTATTTTCGAGAATCGTCATCAACTGTTGGAAGTTTTTATGACTGGTTCCCGGATCGATGCGGTCTCGAACTTTCTTGTCAAAAGTCACCAGCCCGATGGCGTCTCTTTGTGCATTGAGAAGGAAAGCAAATGAGGCAGCGAGTTGTTTCGCGTAATCGAATTTCGAAATCGTACTCTCGCCATACTTCATGCTGCCGGAACAGTCGAGCAACAAATAAGCGCGGAGGTTTGTCTCTTCTTCGAATTCCTTGATGTAATACTTGCCGGTTTTCCCGTAGGCGCGCCAATCGATGTGACGGATCTCATCGCCGGGGTAGTATTGTCGATGCTCGACAAACTCAACGCTGCTCCCTTTGAAAGGACTTTTGTGTTGTCCTATCATATACCCTTCAACAACCAGCTTCGCGATCACGTCAAGGTTACCAAACTTTGCGAGAGCGCTGGGATCATGCAGTGGAGGGTCGTTCGCCATCTAAGATTCCGTTGAGTTGTCAGTGTGCGAATTGAATTCGGTCTGTTTCTTGATCTTTTCTTAACATCGAATTGATCAAGTCTTCACCACGATGTCACAAACTCAAACCAGTCGATTTGAGAATGATCGCAATCATTGATCGACATTGACACTCATGCTGGTTTATGATTTCAACTTATCTCGTCGCACCCACTCGTGTGTTGATGTCGCGGCAGGGTATGAATGATAAACGATGCTTCACGGAGATGGAACGAGGTGCACCGCTTTTCAGCTGCTTTAAAACTTCTGGGATACACAGGGCTTCCGGTTCTTCTGTGCGCGGCCTTCATGGCGCTGAAACCAAACTGGGGAGTTGTCCATGAACTTGTGGTTGGGATATCGGCTGCCGTCGGAATGGCAGCTTTCCTGTCGAGAAAACTACAAGCTGAATCAGATCGAGTCTCTCGTGGAATACTTGAACTGGAACGCAGTCTTTCTGATGAAGCTCAAGTCTCTCAACTCTCTTTCGAAAACGTTGTCGAGGTTCAGAGCGAACAAGATGAGGCACTGCGGAGCCTGAAATCTGCCTTGAGTAATCGTCTTCAAATATTATTAAATTCAAAAGCTGAGCTTACTCGAAGCTATTCCCAATTTCAGTCGATTCTGGCAACGATGTCGGAAGGAGTGTTGCTCATCGAAGCCGAAGGAGAAATCCTCTACTGCAATCCAGCAGCGGGAAAACTCCTCTTTCGTGAACCTTCTGAAGTCAAAGGAAAGCAGCTTTGGGAAATCATGCGGACTCCCGGCCTTGAAGCGGCAATAGAACTTGCCTCTTCGAAGCCAGGAGAGGAAGTGCGAAAAGAGTTTGAACTGCAGCGTTCCGGCAGTATCGTGGAAATGAGCGCGGTTCAATCTGACAT
>DAOUPA010000631.1 GCA_030626405.1 Planctomicrobium sp. | reverse complement strand
TCGCGTCAACGTCACTATCGGTACCGACAGTTCCTGCGAAAGTGGTTGTCGTTTCAAACGCTGCTTGAGCAGAATTTGTCCCGAAAGTTGCCACCACCAAAGCGAGTAGTGTTAGGCCTAAATTTTTCATCTCAATATCTCCAAATAAAAACGCGTTTAAAGAGATTCTGTCATTGAATAACTCACTGACAGCAGGAACCGGAGTTCAACAACACCGGTCCCCCAAACTCTTTTCTAAGCGCACGGCGGTCGGAAAATTTCCGTAACCGTCATCTGTGGAGAGAAGGCCCTGTCATGCGTTACGAAACGCGTACTGAGCGATGGAGTGAGCGAAATTGCCAGAGGCAAAATTGCTGGAGGCGCCGGACTTGATGATGAAGTGGCACCGCTACCCATGCCCCCTGTCGTTGGCAGTCCCGGCAGACACGCCACTTTTTCGAGAGCAAGAATCTCCCAAATCGAATGTCTCGGAACATCTTCAGCGACTTCACTGCCCATTGAAGATGAAGAGTCGGCACTCTGAGAATCGGCTGGCAAGTCGCCTTCGATTTCAACCACCAGGAACCCAGCCTCTGCACGTTGTGCGCACAACGCAACAACGACAATGAGCAAGACACCGAGATGTTTGATCGAAAAGGTCAACGCACGACTCTCCAACAGTAAAAGTCAAGATGGGTAAAGTGTAACTGGTTTGATCGTCGAAACACAACAAGAAAGTCTAGTTATTCCGATTTTTTACGTTACGCGAGTTTGGTGCATTCTGGACGGTTGAAGTGGGTATCGCCAGTTCCTGTTGCACGAATATGAGGAATGGACGCTCCAAAGGATGCAAATTGGAGGCTTTCAAGCCTTTCGTGATGGCTTTTTCGTATGATTGTCGGGCTACTACGACGTTCTTCAGCATGAGTTGTGCACGGCAGAGCAACAAGTACCTCGAAGAACTGGGAGCGGCCTGAATGGCCCGGTTGAGTTCGCCAATGGCTTCCGTCGCCCTATTGTTTGCGAGTAACACAGTCGCCCTGGTGTCCAAAAGTCCAGGTGACGGCCCCGCTAATTCGATGGCATGATCGATCAGTTTCCGCGCCTGTTGAGTACGGGCAGGTGTTGGTTTTCTCATGGAAAAGAGCCAGGCCAGATTATTCAGCGCGACCAAGTTGTCTGAATTACGATCGAGCACCCTGAGGTAGATACTTTCCGCCTCTTCATATTCCTGCTTCAAGTCATAATAGTCTGCTAAATTTCGAAGCAGGATCGGGTGTGTCGGATTCAGAGAAAGGGCTCGCTGCAGCATTGAAAAGACTCTGTCGGCTTGAACTGGAGCGTGTTCGTTGATTCGAAGTGTTGCGAGAGCAATGGTGATGATGCGCGTGGCCCCGACCGGATCGATGTTCTGTTCACACAGCTTCAAAGTCTGTTCGACTTTGTTTTGCTGGGCCATCGCACGAATCACCAGAATGATACTTTCAGGTCGGTCGTCGAGTTCCTCAAACTTTCGGTAGGCAGCCTCGGCTTCTGCGTGATGCCTCATTTGAGTGAATATTCGACCACATTGGGCGTAACGCATCGAGCGAACCGGTTTTTGAATTTCAGTACTCGACAGAATTGGGAAGAGAGTTTTGAGAGCAGGTTTAAGTTTTTTCTGACGAATTTGAAATCGTCCTTCTTCAACCTTGTAGAGAAATTGAGGGTCTGAAGTCGCTGGCAGAGTCAGTAGCCATTGAAATGCCAGATTGTAATTGGTTCGTGAGACTTCTTCCCAGAAGATCTCTTCCGCTGTCTTCTCGTTGTCAAGTGTTTCCATGTACTTTCGAACCTGGTCGACCGCCTGGCTTGATTGCCCTTTCGCATTCAACAAGCGTGCTTCAATTGAGGTGATCGTGATCGTATTAACAGGGGCCTTGGACTTGAGTTGTTTGAGCATGTTTTCCACCTTCTGGAATTCCTGCTGCTCAAGGTATATCTCAGCCAATGTGGCAAGTACGACCAAGTCTTCACTGTTTTTTTCCGCGAGTTCCTCGGCACGTCTCAGCGCATCGGTGTACTGTCGTGTTTGGAAACAGAGATTGATTAGCGAAAGATGCTCGGTAACTTGCAACGGCCTGAGTACCGCAATTTTGTCGAGAGTTTCAATCAACTTGATGCGAAAATCATAGACTGGATAACGTGAAAGGATTTTGAATTGCGTGAGTAGGTTTCGCAGTTTTGGAGATTTGCTTTGCGGCTTGACTTGCTCTAAATTTCCGATCGACCTTAAAGCACTTGCATAGGTGTTGTCTTCAAGTGAGTCGAGATACATTTGGCGATTGCGACTTTCTGCGGCGAGAGCCGGGGAACTCTTTTTTTCGGCGAGTGATTCAACTTTTTTCAGATGAACACGTTCCTGCGAGTGATCGTCAGTGCGGCGGTAGAAATCTGCCAGTCTCATGTGAATTCGCAACGATTCTGGTTTTACCCTCACAGCATTCTCAAGCTGAGTTCGTGCTTTGTCCATTTGGTGAATCATTTCGTAACATCGAGCCAATGTCAGCGATTTGAATTCAGGAGGACTGTCTGGCATTTCCTGCTCAGCACGCGAGATGATTGATTTTGCTTCGTCGAGTTTTCCCAACTTTACGTAAAAAGTAACAAATCCAACCCAGACTTCTTCACGCTGAGGATTTTCTTTTACTGCCGTCTCGAAATTTTTCTCTGCCGAGTCGATCAGTTGATCCAGTTCTGGTGAAAAATCTTCGCTGCGACTGCGCTGTTGATATTCCAGAGAAGCAAGCACACCTTTCATTAAAGATTGGTTATCTTTGGGGGCATTAATAATTGAGTCGCGAATGACACTCAATGCCTGTGAATTCCGTTCCTGTGCAAAGAGTGATCGTGCCTGATAACCAGCAATTGTGGGAGTAACTAATCGTGTATCCAGTCTCCTTAATTGAGTGACAACGGTGTAGATCTCCTCATGGCGATCCTCATCAGCATATTCCAAGCTAAATAGAACTTTTTCGTAGACGTTAGGATTGACCGTTCCCAAATCTATCGCCTTGCGGTAGGAATCGATTTGAGCTTCTTCATTTCCGTTGGCACCTTCCAATGCACCCCTCAACACGAATGCCTTGGCCCAACTTGGCCTCTCCTCTTCAACTTGTTTGAGGAGTACCATTGCCTTCGAAAAAAGCTTCTGCTGTACAATTCCCGGTGATGATGACTTTGTTTGATTAGAATCCAATCTGATCTGTCGACCAATCCAAGCAGCATCCAGATAGTTGCCTTGGGGGCCGTTTGCTCCTTCAATTCGGCGAATTGAGGTGAGCGTCTCCCTGAAGAGTTTTTCGTTGTCGTTCTGGGAGGCAAGTTCGGCGATCTGAATATGGTACGCGAGCCGATTTGGATTCAGTTTTCCCAAAAATTCTAATGCTTCCATCTGTGCGTCATATTTCTGCAACTGTGCAAAAGCGATGACGAGAGCCTCTAAGATTTCAGACTGGTGTTTGACTGGAAATGTCTCGACCGAGCTTAGGAGCGACTCACTCGTCAATTCAAAGGCCGCTTGTGATTCGAATTGAGCAATTTGC
>DAOUPA010000373.1 GCA_030626405.1 Planctomicrobium sp. | reverse complement strand
TTAACTGGTCCGAACCGGTCGGGCTCGACTACCCCGGTTCACCTCCTCAGCAGATGTACACAAACCAGATTCGCCCCTACTACCGGGCTCCTCATGTCTTGTTCGGATTCCCAACTCGTTATATCGCCAAACCACTCACGAAACATGTAGAGCAACTGCCACCCGTTGATTTGCGTAAGCAACTGATTCATTTGGGACAACGCCTCGGAACGGATTTGAGCGATGGCGTCTTCATGTCAAGTCGAGACGGACTCTCATTCAAACGTTGGGACGAAGCATTCCTACGTCCCGGTCCTGAGTCCGAACACCGTTGGGTCTACGGTGACAACTATTCAAGCTACGGCCTGTTTGAAACGAAATCCTCCATACCGGGATTGTCCAACGAAATCTCGATGCATTTCGACGAAGGAGCCTGGCGCGACGACATTCACCGAATTCGCCGTTATACGATTCGGCTGGACGGTTTCGTTTCCCTGAACGCCCCTTATGCTGGCGGCTCCATGACGACAAAACCCCTAGTCTTTAGCGGTTCTAGACTCACTCTGAACTACGCGACATCCGCTGCCGGAACTTTAAAAGTTGAGATCCAAAACACCGACGGCTCACCGGCTCCCGGTTTCAGCCTGGAAGACTCGACCGAACTTTTTGGTGACTCCACGAAGCAGGTGATGAGTTGGAAAAACGGATCTGATGTCAGCTCACTGGTCGGCAAATCGATTCGGTTACGTTTCGAATTGAAAGATGGGGATTTATATTCGTTCCAGTTTGGAAAAGGTGAGTGATTACCTGACGGGGGCAAATTTGAAGCGAATTATTGGTGTTTTTCATCTCAATCCAAAACGTTTTTGGACTGAGTCCCTGCTCTGGTGAAATCGGTCTTGCAGACGTTGGTGGATGCTTGTTTGGTTTGGAATTCTCTGTTCCAAATGCCCTCAAAGTGCTTCGTACAAGGTATACGCCGACATTCTGCTGGTCTGAGGAAAGTGATTTTACGTCAGGACCTCTTCCATGACATTGCCAAAGTCGATGTCCAAACGTTTTCGACCAGGAATCTGCAAGCGGCGGTTGTTGAGACCCAGCAAGTGCAGGACTGTGGCATGCAAGTCAGTGACATAGTGGGCATCACCGAGAGCATTATAGCCAAGTTCATCGGTTTCCCCGTGCACATGCCCCTTCTTGATGCCAGCGCCTGCCATCCAGATTGTGAAGCCATTGGGGTGATGATCACGCCCTGTCGTCCCGCCCGAACGCTTTTCCAGTCCGGGAGTGCGACCGAATTCCGTGCAAAAGACGACAGTGACATCCTCCATGAGTCCACGTTGCTTCAAATCTTGAATGAACCCTGCAACCGGTTTGTCCACGGTTGCACACAAGCGTGTGTGATTTTCTTTCAGCTTTCGGTGCGAGTCCCAGACTCCGTACGTTGATGGAAACACCTGCACGAATCGCACACCGCGCTCGACCAGTCGGCGAGCGGCCAGAAGTCGGCTGCCAGCAAGCTTCGTCCCTTCTTCATTCAATCCGTAAAGTTGCTGCGTGGCATCAGTTTCAGTGGCGAAACTGATGGCCTCTGGAACTGCTGCCTGCATCCGGAAGGCAAGTTCATATGATCGAATACGGGCCACAAGTTCCTGGTCCTCTGGATACTCCACAGCAGTCAGTTGATTGAGTTTGTTTATCAACTCGTATTCTGCTCGCTGAGATTCCAGACTTTGAGCCTTTTGGCGTTGTCCGAATGGAAGGGGATTCTTTGGGTCAAGTGTGAGTGGCACACCAGCGTGCTGCGGACCGAGGTACAGAGAGTCAATCGAAAGACGTGTGTCGGAACGAGTTGGTCCGCCCAGCACAGCAAACTTCGGCAGATTTTCATTTAAGGTTCCCAAACCATAATGTGCCCAAGCGCCCAGACTCGGTTCTTGTGGGTCGAGGCGATGCCGTCCGGTATGGATTTGGTTTTCCGCGGCATGATCGTTGTCAGTTGTCCACATATTTCGCACGAAGCAGAGTTCATCCACTTGACGTGCTAAATAAGGCCACCAATCGGTCACCTCAATCCCCGACTGACCATGTTTCTTCCAGCCGACCTGCATTGGATAAATCGTTGGATAGACATCACGAACGTTGACTTCTTCAGCGGGCACAGAACGAAACCGTTTCTTATGCAGCGGAGAGTTCATGGGATTCGCAAACGGAGTCTCATCGAACGTTTTTCCAGCAAACTTATTCAACGCCGGTTTGGGATCGAACGTTTCCAGATGGCTATAGCCGCCGGACAGGAAAATCCAGATGACCGATTTCGCTTTCGGAGTGTGGTGAAGCGTTCCGGTGGGAGGAAAATCGATTTCGCTTTCATTTGCGTTGACGATTCCTTCGTCAGCCAACATCGAACCGAGTGCGAGGCCGGTAAATCCCATACCGAGGTCGGAAAGAAACGCACGTCGAGATGAGTCGGCGGGATGATGTTCTGAATCAGTCATGTCTCTTTTTACCTGATTGTCACAAAGTCGTTGTGGTTGAAAAGAGCTCTCACTAAACTTTCTCGTGCTGTGGTTTGAGAGTTGCTACTTCCAGATGTCGCGATAATTTTCACCTGATCGTTAATTGCATCCTGGCAGAGTCTGCGCTCTTCATCAGTGGGAGATCGAGAGAGAATTCGTTCAAACACATCGTGGATAAACTGTTCATCGTCTGCATCTGGAAAGCGTTTTTGCCAGTTGTCGACAACTTTTTTACTGACTAGATGCACCAAATTGCTGTTGGTCAGTGCCAGCGCCTGTTGCGGGACGATACTTCGTGTGCGTCGATAACAATCGATTGGGCTGGGAGCGTCAAACAATCGACTCAGTTCGCTGCTTCCTCCATCCTCTGGAAAGACTTCGTAGTACAGGCTTCGTCGGTATGTCGTCAGCGCGAGTTTGTTTTCCAGTGACTGGCCACCCATCGTGGAATCGAGCAGTCCACCACAAGCCAGCAGGCTGTCCCGAACGATTTCTGCTTCCATGCGGCCAGCGTTTCGGCGCCAAAGAAATTTGTTGTCTACGTCTCTCATCTTTGAGGGGTTTTTTATCGATCCTGTAGAGGAAACTCGCCGATACGCATCACTAGTGACAACCAGCCGATGCAGGTGTTTCATACTCCAACCTGACTCCAGGAATTCAACCGCTAACCAATCAATGAGCTCTGGGTGCTCAGGCTTTGCCCCATTCCGACCGAAGTCAGAGACACTTTCAACCAACGGAGCATGGAAGTGCCGCGTCCAGATGTGATTGACTGCAACGCGTGCCGTCAACGGATTCTCGCGGTTTGTCATCCAGGCCGCCAGAGCACTACGGCGTCCTGTACTGGTGGAAGGATAAACCGGGCTGAACGCGGAGTACTTTACCGAATCGGCTTTCACTGGAGCAGATCGAGTTTTCTCCAGCGATGCAGTGAAATCTGCCAATTGCTTGTTAGCACTGGTGATTTCTTTAGCACGGCTGGCGTCACTGGCTGGCTTGGTCTCAGCCAGTGCCAGAGCATGTTCCTGTGCGAGGACCTGCGCTTCAAGGTTGTGTAGTTTTGCCGCGAATTCTTCTTGGCTAGCTTTGCGCGCCAATGCTGTCGCATCAAGATCAGGGGTCTCGCCATATTTGGCTTTGTCGGCGGCCATACGTGCGTTGATGCTCGTGAGGTCATCGCGGGCTGCAGCAAGCTTCGCTTCACTTGCACGAATGGCGAGTTCCTGGAATTGCACTGCGCGGAGTGCAATTTTTACTTTTTCACCGATTGCGGCCACCATCGGATCGTTGATAGAGTTCGCAAGAACTGAAGTCGCGGGAGCAGAACCAAACGATGAGACTTCCCAACCGCCCAAACCAATCACATCACGATCAAGGGGATAACTTGGAGGCTCAAAGTTGAAATGAGCGACAGTTTCTGTTTCAGAATTGCTTGCATCAGATGACGGAACCTTAAGGATCAATTCATCAACTGCTGCGATACTCCCAGTACGGGCGTCGAACGAGATGCCTTTGGTTGGGTCACCAATCGGATTCCAACCATTGAGTGCAACGTTCGCTGTGTCGACCAAAATCGTATCATCCGCCGTAGAACGGACGGTTAAACGGCAGCGATCCTGTTTGGGATCGAGTGTAAGATGAACATGAAACCTGTTTTGATTTCCTTTGAAATCGTAACGACCGACTTCGAACTCGGTGAACGATTCAGGTTGGTAAGAAATAATTCGTCCATTTTCGAAACCGACGTATCCTGCGGTCAGGCCTTGGTCGAGATGTTTTGCAAGTTGGAAATTAAAGTGCGCATCGGTCACCAGAAAGAGTTGAAATTCAATTGTGGACCCTTCAGGGAACACCTTGAGATCTAAGAATCGATTCTGCAGTACTCGGCGACCTTGAGTCGCATCGAAAAGCAACGACTGACTCCCGGACAACGCAGTGAGTTTTCCGGTCTTCTTCGCTTCCTCTAATGCAGATTGATATTCGTGTTTCGCGGCTGCAAGCTGGTCAAGTGCGTTCTGAGGAATTTTGCTGTCCGACTGACGCACTTGAGTCAGCTCTTTTTCCGCAGCGGAAATAGCGTTGTGGGCGTCGGCGAGTACTGTTTCCTGAATCGCGGGACTGAGACCTGGATACGAGGCACGCGGAGGTAACTCAACGGGCTTCACTTCTGGCATTCCCTGAGAAATAAATTCCGGAACTCCAGGGAGAATTGGACCTCGGTCTTTATTGCGATTGCGTTCGTCACCGCCTGAATAAAACCATGTCGGTGCCTCAGGTGTTTTGTCGAAGACCCGGACAATTCCCAAACGCTGAATTTTTCGTAACGTGCTGTAATTGTAATCCTGAAACGGGCCAGGATCAGCTTCACCTGCCATTCGATCCTGCCGTACGTACATGGGTTCGAAAAAAGCTCGAAAGCGGAAGTAATCCTCCTGTGTGATGGGGTCATACTTGTGGTCGTGGCAATGCGCACAATTGATCGTTAAGCCAAGAAAGGCTTTGCCAGTATGCTCGACTGTGTTTCGCATCCAGTCGTTGGGATTTAAAGCGTACCAGTTTCGAATGAGGTATCCGGTGGCGACCGCTGTGCCTGGGTCTTCAGGACTGATTTCGTCGGCCGCCAGCATTTCACGAATCATCTGGTCATAGCCTTTGTCTTCGTTTAACGATCGGACAATCCAATCCCGCCAACGCCAGACTTGTGGAGCACTGTTCCAGACATCAGGAACATGACGACGTCCGTACCAGTCGCTGTACCGCCAGATATCCATCCAGTGTCGCCCCCAGCGTTCGCCGTAGCGCGGATCGTTCAGCAGCCGCTCCACAACTTGTTGGTAAGCATCATCTGATTTGTTCGCCAGAAATGCACGGAGTTCCTCTGGAGTCGGGGGAAGGCCAATCAGGTCGAGGTAGACCCTTCGCAACAAGACATGCTTGGATGCGATTGGTCGCGGTGACACACCCTCCTGCGCCATTTTGTGGATCAGGAAAGCGTCAATGGGATGCTGTTCTTCATTCGGAACTGTTGGGCGCACAAGCGGCAGAAACGCCCAATGCTCGTTGGGATCAGACTCTGCTTGTTCTCCTTCAGGAGAGTTTGCACCTTGTCTGATCCAGTCGCTTAAAAGTTTGATCTGTTTCGGAGACAACGCCTCACCTTCTGGTGGCATCCTTTCAGAATCATCTGTGGCTGAAACTCTCTCAATGATCAGGCTTGAATCCGGAAGTTTCGAATTCACCGCAGAATCACTATCGCCTCCTTGACGAATGAATCTGCCGGTATCTAACCGTAAGCCTCCTTCTTGTTTGAGTGCACCATGACAAGCATAGCAGCGGGCCTTGAGAATTGGCTTAACGTCACGGTCGTAGCGAACTGAATCAGCGAGCACAACATTCACTAACAGCAAAAATGCCACAGGTTGAACGAATGCCAGTCGTGTTACGTTGCTGATCATTTAGCGTTTTTCCATGTGGCTGATGACGTCATCTCAGTCAACCAACCAGTTTACGAGTCTACGACCGTTGATGACACTCTAAGCCGCGAGAAATTGATGTCTGTGCGTGTTTGCAGTCTTCTCGTGGCTCTATCCAGTCACACCAAAGCCCTACTGGATTCCGTCCTCTGTCTTCAGGAGTACAACTGGTGAATCCTGCGCCTGAGTGGAACGGAAAGTGATGCTCACAAACAACACCTTAAATGTTGCCTCGACGAACCGCTGCTGGATGTTTATTTCAGGGACTCGATCCCGGTTTAAGCCAGCTAAAGGTTACAACTGGCCGAGACTCACTTGCTCAGTTGCTTCATCACTTCGGCAGGTGGTGTCCAGCCAATTTTTCGGACTTTGTCAGGTTTGTACTCGCAGGTGATCATGTACAAATCGAGAGCGGCAGCTTTTTCTGGTGGGACGTTCACCTGTACTTGAGTGAACCCGTTTGCAAGCCAGGACTGAAACCCGTCGGTAGGACTCTTGGAAAGCAACGTGCCGTTCACTCGCACTGCAGTGATTTCCGGTGATTGATAGGGAAGTCGCAGGCGAAAGCCGATGCCGTTGAGAATTGATTCTTGTGACGCATCACGGACACGAGCGGGGTCAATGGCCAGTTTGATTTCGGGACCGGAACGAACGAAACGACTTAGTTCTTTCACATCGATTTTGTCATGTTGACCAATAGCAGTGAGGAACTCGTCGAGGTTTTTCACCAACGCAGTAGCCGCCAAATCCGATGTCGCCACAAAGAACGTGTCTCGACCATCGGTTTGAGGGTAGAGGATCGCTTTTGCAAATCGGCCTTGTTTCTGCCACAGTTCGACGCGGCTGGCACGACGCTCCTCGGCGTTCCGTCCCCATGCAGTCACATAGT
>DAOUPA010000459.1 GCA_030626405.1 Planctomicrobium sp. | reverse complement strand
GAACGACCTGACGCAGTTGACCCTCGGAGTGGATCGCGATTCCGATCTTGACTCCTTTCGACTTTGCTGTCTGAATCACTTCTGCAATCGCACGTTTGACGGCTTCGTTTCGTTCATCAAACACATGTGCGACGATTTCGGAATCGCGATCCACTCCGAGGATCAACTGCGTCAGGTCGTTCGAGCCGATTGAGAACCCATCGAAGATCTCCGCAAACTGATCCGCCAGAATGACGTTGCTGGGAATTTCACACATCACGTAAAGTTCCAGTCCATGTTGACCTCGAACTAAACCGTGTTTCGCCATCTCCTCCTGGACTTTGCGACCTTCTTCGACGGTTCGACAGAAAGGGACCATCAGTTTCAAGTTCGTCAGTCCCATTTCCTCACGAACCTTCCTGACCGCCTTGCATTCCAATCCAAAGGCCTCTTGAAACTTGGGGTTGTAGTAACGAGACGCCCCACGGAATCCAATCATGGGGTTCTCTTCGTGTGGCTCAAAACCTTTCCCACCAATCAAATTTGCGTATTCGTTCGTCTTGAAGTCACTAAAACGCAAGATCACGTCTTTCGGATAGAACGCTGCTGCGAGCATCGCAATACCCTCCGCCAGACGATCCACATAGTATTGAGGCTTGTCGTCATAGCCTCGCGTCAATGCATCGACTTCGGCTCGCGAGGTAGCATCCAACTGGTGATAGCTCAACAATGCCTGTGGGTGAACCTTCACGTAGTTACTGATGATAAACTCTTCTCGTGCCAGGCCGACTCCGTCGTTTGGAATTGAGGACAATGCGAACGCTTCGTCGGGCGCAGCAACATTCATCATGATTTTCGTTGCAGGTCGTTTCAGATTTTTCAGGTCGGTTGTTTCGACTTCAAATTGCAACTCACCTTCGTAAACAATCCCGCTGTCGCCCTCTGCACAACAAATTGTGACTTGTTGACCGTTCTGCAAGACCTCAGTGGCATTTGATGTTCCGACGATTGCAGGCAGCCCCAGCTCGCGACTGACAATGGCAGCATGACAGGTCCGACCACCGCGATTGGTGATGATTCCAGCAGCGTGCTTCATCACCGGCTCCCAGTCAGGGTCCGTTTTGTCTGCCACAAGGATCTCTCCGTCACGAAGCTCGGAGAGTGACTGGACATCGCGGATCAGTCGAACAACACCTGACACGATCTTTGCTCCGACCGAATGCCCCAGCAATATCTTCGCTGATCTTTCTTTGAGGCGATATCGCTCGATTGTTGTGGTTGATCGTCGTGACTGAACGGTTTCAGGTCTTGCCTGCACGATGAACAATTCGCCAGTTCGCCCATCTTTGGCCCACTCAATATCCATAGGGCAGAACGCCCCTCGAAGGTCGCTATAGTGATCCTCAATTTCACATGCCCAACGCGCAAGCTGTAAAATGTCATCGTCGGTCAAGGCAAATCGGTTGGCGTCGTCTGGAGCCACCGGGATATTTTTTGTCATCTTGCTGCCACCGGTATCGTACACCAGCTTCATCAACTTTGAGCCCAGAGATTTCTTTAAGATTGGTCGAAATCCTTCGAGAAGAGTTGGCTTGAAGACGTAATACTCATCCGGGTTGACTGATCCCTGAACGATGTTTTCGCCGAGTCCATACGAAGCATTGATGAGCACAGCATCACGAAATCCGCTTTCTGTGTCGATCGTGAACATGACGCCTGAAGTTGCCAGGTCAGATCGCACCATCTCCTGAATTCCGATTGAAAGGGCCACCTGCATATGGTCAAAATCATGATGGACTCTGTAAGAAATGGCTCGATCTGTGAATAGCGAGGCAAAACAACGATGGCAGGCATGCAGCACGGCCGCTTGACCATGGACATTGAGATATGTTTCTTGCTGGCCAGCGAAACTGGCGTCAGGAAGATCCTCTGCTGTCGCGCTACTGCGAACCGCAACTTCGATGAGCCCGTCCTGTCCTTGACACAGAGTGTGATAAGCATCCACGACCGCACGAGACAGGCTCGCTGGCAACGGAGTTGCCAGTACCAAGTGGCGAATAAGCATGCCGTGATGCTGCAGGCTTTCGACGGTTGTGGCGTCCATCTCATTCAGGATGCGTCGAATTTCGTCATCCAGCCCCGTTTCTGAAAGATACGCTCGATAGGCCGATGCAGTGGTCGCGAATCCGTTCGGAATACGAATTCCCTTTGGTGTGAGCCGACGATACATTTCTCCGAGCGATGCATTCTTCCCACCAACGATGTCGACATCGGTAATCCCGATTTGATTGAACCAACGAATGACATCAGCACAGTTTTCAGCGTTGACATTCATAATGAGGACCCTTCGAAAAGTAGGTTTGGCTGCAGGCGCTCACAACAAAAGAATGCGCATAAAAAAACATTTCAATGGAGTTCGTGAAAGCAATGCCTGTGCCAGAAATGTTGCTACAAGTTGAATCACGAGGCAAGTCTTGAATCAATTGCCTACGTGAAATCCATGCGAGCAGACCCGCACACTTACGTGACACTCCAGCACGCAAACGGAATCTGTTTTCTACTGAAAATCCGTGTATTGAAAGAAAACTTGAGGTCATGGATCATCGAGTAACCGCTTTCTGCCACTTGAAACGATGTCGAGCAGTATATAGTCCTTAAGGAGATCCTGGGAGAGTCTGAACAAGAGTTGCGAAAGACCTTCCACACTAGCCGGTGCATCATACGTGTGAAAACGACTCATCGTCTTTGTGGTCGAATTTATCTAGGTCACCGAATGAAATCGTCAGTTTTTTTACTGCTCAGTCTTCGGCGACTTGACCATCAGAACTGAACACCTCGCAGCCAGGCTCACTTGATAGCTGAGTGTTACGAGGCTTTGAGGTAGGTTTTCAGGATCGAGAGGATGAGAACTCATGATGATGAGATCGATGCTATGTTCATCTGCATAAGTGACTATTTGAGCCACTCGGTGCCCATTGAGCACATGATAGTCGACAGATACTCCAATCGCTTCAAAAGGTTGTGAGAAACGCTCTAGCTCTGATTCTGCGCGTTCTTCGCAATGGCTGAGAAACTGCTGGATATCCTTGTCGTCAGCGACGGCGTCTATGGATTCCACCACGTGCAATAGTGTTACACGGGACGAGTTCGCTTTTGCCATTTCCAACGCAACGTCAATGGCCCATTGGTTGTTCAGACGAAAATCGACCGGAATGAGAATGTGTGGATATCGCGAACGCATAAGGACTCCTTTGGCAATATTAGATCATCCGAAATGTGACAACTTCTCGAACAGCAACCAGTTGATCGTTTCCAAGAACTTGATTCTTCACGCCTCACCAGCACCATTCACTTTTTATGACTGGCTGAGAACTTGATGGTTTCCGTGTCGCTGACTCTGAATACGCGAGCATCCTGTTTCATCGGACCTGCAGACGTTAGTCGTCCTTCTTAAAAAGGTTCAAAAAACGATCTTCATATTCTTTGAAGACTTCCAGTCGATCGAGTTCGCGCTTGAGTTCATAAGATTTTGAGCGATCTGTCTCGGCTTGCTGAAACAAGTCTTCGATGTGTTGCTGGTCCTCTGGATTGAGTCCGTTGATTCTCTCTGGCTCGGGAGAATACTCTTCTTCCTGTTCAGCTTGCTGTTGACGGAGTGCTTGTTCAATTTGAGCCCAGACTCGGCCTAACTGATTTTCAACAGTCTCTGAATGTTCACGTAATTCGGTCAGGTCAATTTGAATTCCCGCCATCGTGGAAAAGACTTCCAACACTTCCAGTGACGCCTTGGGAAAAGGAATCTGAGAAAACACATGTGGGATTTCTCCCAGTAAACACGTCCCTCGCAAGCCTGCTTCAGCCGCAACTCCCAGCAAAATTCCGTTCAATCCACCAATCTGTCCATCTTTAAGAGCTTCAATTTCGAGTTGTTGAAATTCTCTTAGAGACTCACCTTCCGTCGCAGCCCCAAAGACGCGGCAACGGGACTGTGGATGCATCTCAGTCGCCATTGCAGCGAATGTGAATATGCGTTCGACATCATGTTCAGTGGCAAACTCGACCAACTTTTGGCAGAACTCATATTTCCCCAATGTTGGCTGCGCTTCACCAACGAAGACGAGTAGGTCTCGATCACCTTCGGGATTCCCCCATCGAAAGATCCGACTCCGCGGACGCCGCTGTGAGGTGATCAAACCATCCTTGACTTCAACATAATCCAAGTCGAATAGTTTCTCCGATGAAAACTCTGTGAACTCCTGCATGCCCAGTTTGGCCATCAGATAGTAACCCGCCCCAGTCGCGACCTGACCCATCCCTGGCCAAACGGCAATCATCCAGCAAGGCTTCTCGCCTGATTCGTCAGTCATCAGTCTTTACTCCCTGAACTAAAGATACTCGAGGTCTCTTCTGAATTTCAATTATTGCCGAATTCCGACTGTTGGCAAGAGTTGGCAGAGGGCAGCAGAGCTCTCAGTAGCCAAGCAGACGCAACCAAGCGGAGAACGGGATGTTCCATTCGATGATTTCCTGATCTTGAACGTAATAAAGGAAAGGTACTTCCTGAGCATCTACTCCGACCGCTGAAATGCCGTCAACTTGGGCTTCACTCATGTCACGTCGTCACTGGAACGACGTATTGCAATTCGTCCTCAGCGAGTGGTTCGTAAGTCCTGAATTGATGCTCAAGCACTTCAAGTGTCGCATCTGATGCATCACGTCCCTCCTGTTGTCGTTGACGGATTCGCATTCGGAGGGTTTGTTCGTCTGTTTTGAACTGAAGAATGCGAAAGGGGACACCGAATTCGGTAGCAAGTTGTCGAAATTTTTCCCTTTGTGATCGCTTAAGAAAGGTGGCATCAACAATCATTGAGAAACCAGCCTCCACTCCCGCTTGAGTGATCGCAATCAATCGTTCTTCAGTTTGTTGGTTTGCACTCTGCGAGTAAATTCCCGCTCCGGGGGCAGTTGAAGCCTTTGCTGTCGACTTCAGTCCGAAGATTCTTTTCCGTTCAACATCAGAACGGACTCTGATCGCACCACGTTGTAAGATGAGAGATTCAGTTCCCGTAGTCTTCCCGCTGCCTGAAAATCCATAAGTAATTGTGAGAGTCGGTTGCGATGGCTGAGTGTACCGAAGTGCAAGATCGAGATAACTACGTAACTGCCCGGTCAATGTCGTCTGGTTTTGGACAGAAAGATTCTTCTGGTTGAGACGTAGGGCGTCGACCTTTGCTCTGACAAGTGATCGATAGACGAGATAATAAGGGAGAACGAGTACTCCTTGATAATCACCTGTTGACTCAAGATAGGTGTTCAAAAACGAGCGAGCAAGATCGATTCGACCATGATCTTCGAGGTCCATGACCAGGAACGCAATTTCGTTCATCACATCAATGTTACGAAACGACTCGTTAAATTCGATGCAGTCAAAAGGCGTCAG